>DYOJ01000294.1 GCA_020720705.1 Acetofilamentum sp. | reverse complement strand
CTATTCTAAGCACAAACTTTGCCGAAATCTTTAACTTCGTAAAGTCGAAATAATATAATTACAATAAGTTAAAGTAATGAAAATTCGTAACAATTCATGAATTAGTGGTTAATTTCGACTTTTCGGAGTGGACTCATAAATAAAACAATCGATAGGAAAAATGACAATAATCTTCCTAAAATTAAAATTTTATACCATTGTAATTGACTGAAATTCAGAAATTTGTCAAAAATATATTGACAAGAAACGTTTATTATAAAATTCAGAAAAATATTCATTATTAAAATATAAAAAAAAGAAATATGAAAGGAATCATCCTCGCAGGCGGCTCAGGCACACGCCTTTACCCGATAACAAAAAGTATATCGAAACAAATTATCCCGATTTATGACAAACCCATGATTTACTACCCGTTAGCAAATTTAATGATGGCAGGTATTCGGGATATTTTGATAATTTCGACCCCGCGCGATATCGTCCTTTACGAAGAACTCTTCGGAAACGGCTCGCGGATAGGTTTGAATATCAACTACGCCGTGCAACCCTCACCTGACGGGTTGGCACAAGCGTTCTTGATAGGCGAATCGTTTATCGGAGACGATACGGCATGTTTAATTTTGGGCGACAACCTGTTTTTCGGTTACGGACTTTCGCAAATTTTGGAACAATCCGCCAAAATATCAGAAGGCGCAACCGTGTTCGGGTACTACGTACAACACCCTGAACACTACGGAGTTGTGGAATTTGACGAAAATGGAACAGTCATCAGCGTAGAAGAAAAACCCAAAGAACCGAAATCAAATTACGCTATTACCGGTCTGTATTTTTATGACAAAACAGTTGTCGAAAAAGCCAAACGACTAAAACCCTCCAAACGCGGCGAGCTGGAAATCACTGATTTAAACAGACTATATTTAGAAGAAGATAAACTAACCGTTCAACTATTGGACCGAGGCATGGCTTGGTTGGACACCGGCACACACGAAAGTTTGCTCAAAGCCTCCGATTTTATTGCAACCATCGAATACCGACAAGGTCTGAAAATTGCATGCATTGAAGAAGTCGCATTCAGCAAAGGATTCATTACACGCGAGCAGCTAAAAACACTCGGAAGTGAAATGAAAAATAACTCTTACGGACAATACTTGTTGGATATCGCAAACGGAAAAATTCGCGTATTTAATTATTAAAAAAGATGTTATACAAAAGAGAATTCTCATTATTACACTGAAAATTATAATTTTGCAAACTTCATACATAATAGGAAAATAAAATGGACGTTATTAAGACAAGTATTTCAGAATTACTTTTGTTGAAACCTCGAATATTCGACGATGCACGCGGATATTTTTTTGAAAGTTACAACAAAGCAGAGTTTGAGAAATATGGTTTGTTCTATGACTTTATTCAAGATAATGAATCGAAATCGGAAAAAGGCGTAATTCGCGGGTTACATTTTCAACTTCCTCCTTATGCACAAGCAAAATTAGTGAGAGTTGTTGAAGGCAAAATTTGGGATGTTGTGGTGGACTTACGAAAACACTCTCCAACATTCGGACAATTTTACGGCGCAGAACTATCTGCCGAAAACAAACTGCAATTTCTCATACCACGCGGATTTGCACACGGATTTTCAGTACTAAGTTCTTTTGCGGTAGTTCAATATAAGTGCGACAACACTTATAACAAGTCTTCCGAACGCGGTTTGAAATTTAATTCGATAACACTCGGAATTGATTGGAAAGTTAATTTAGAAAATGCAATTATATCCGAAAAAGACGTAATTTTGCCACAATTTGACATATCGGAAAATTATTATGATTAAGCTGTTAAATTAAAATTTTTATTACAGAATTTTACCAACAGATTTCACGTTGTAAGTTACTGTAAATCTTTATTTAACAAGTAATGAAATATTATTTTTATTATGAATGATATAATAAGTTAAATATTTTTTTATTAATATTACCAAAAATCTATATTTGTACAAAAGTTTTTCACAAATTTTGAAACTATGAAAGTTTATATTTTTTTTGCAGCATTATTCCTGGCAGTCGCAAGCGGATTTGCACAAGGCGAGGACAAAGGA
Source organism: Acetofilamentum sp. (assembly GCA_020720705.1). GTDB lineage: Bacteria > Bacteroidota > Bacteroidia > Bacteroidales > JAADGE01 > DYOJ01. Next base: position 2,011 of record DYOJ01000294.1, on the reverse strand, counting down.
CCGGAAATGATTCTGGTAGAAGGCGGCGAGTTCCGCATGGGTAACGATTACAGCCAAAATTCCGACGAACGTCCGGAAAGAAACGTTACGATTAACAGTTTTTACATGTCGAAATTCGAAGTCTCAAACGAAGAGTACACTAAATTCTGTAAGGTTATCGGGATACAAGAGCCAACCGGCGACCCTACAAACCCTGTTGTAAATGTTACTTGGGAATATGCCGTAATGTATTGCAATTGGCTAAGCAATACCCAACGCTTAGACCGCGTGTATGAAATTATCAGAGACAGTTCAAAAGTACGCGTAACTTACAACAAAACAGCAAACGGTTTCCGTTTACCGACCGAAGCCGAGTGGGAATATGCAGCGCGAGGCGGACAAAAATCCAAATTTTATGCTTATGCAGGAAGCAACAGCCCTGACGAAGTAGGTTGGAACATCAGCAATTCAGGAAATCGTGCTCACAAAGTAGGAGACAAAAAACCAAACGAACTCGGACTTTATGACCTCACCGGCAATGCTATGGAATGGTGTTTTGACTATTACAAAGAAGATTATTATGCTACGAAAGATAATAACAACCCGGCCGGACCGGATAATGCAGCTTCACGAGTTTGTCGCGGAGGGAACTTTATGAGCCGACCGGAAATCCTCAGAAACACCAGACGATTCAACCTTGAACCTAACGGTGCTGACGGATTTGTAGGGATTAGATTGGTTAAAAATCAATAAACCTATTAAACTTTAAACTTATGCTTAAGGTTGAGCATTTAAATCCATTTATACTTTCATCTGGAATTGGTTAAAATTTAGATTTACAGCAATTAACTGATAATCAATTGATTGTATCTATTTAAACCATCAACTATAAACCGTAAACAGTATAAGTGTCTGAGTTAAGATGTTTAGTGGAGTTCATAATCACAACTTATTCCAAATGAAAGTAAAAAAAGTTCCGTAATTCGGAACTTTTTTATTTAAAACAAAAACTACCCGGAATTATTCCGACATGAAAAGTATCAATTGGCGAAGACTGTGAATTTAGCCGAAAAATGCGTCCGGAACTTAAAAAATTGCCGGCATCGGCAACATAAATATCTTTATTTATTGGGTCAATTCCCAAACCGTAAAACCCGCCAAGATAATTAGTTGTATTTGAATTTTTGAAAAACAATTGAGGCTCAACATCATTTAATACTGACATTCTGTAAACATTTCTATTCAGAAAATATAGAGTATCCGCTGTACTGTTTATGGCTAATTCTGAAACCTGCGCAGTATCCGAAAATAAATGTTCAACCTCTTGTATCTTCGTGCGAACGTTTATGCGAACGAGAGCCGGAGTTTCATGCCCATAAGCACTCCCCGTAAGTCCGCCGTCGCAAAGCACCCAGAGTTTTTCGAATCTGTCTAAAACCATACTTTGTGGTTGTTTGTGAACTGTCACAGAATCCACGATTTTATCAGTTAAGCTATTTATTATCAAAATTTTATTATCAAAATTCCATGAATTTACAAATACATTGTTTTCAAATTGAACAAACTGCTCTGCATTGTGTTGCGAGAAATCCGAATTTTTGTTTTTAAGGTTTATAGTACCGACAATTTCATGCGTTTCAACATTCAAAATGCTGATAGAATTAGCATATAAATCTGAAATATAGGCTTTAGTATCCGACACAAAATGGATGTATCGGGGCGATGTCAGCCCGTTTATAGTATATTGATATTCAAATGTTTCGACATTAAAAACATAAATTTTACCGCTGTTATTTACCACAACATAAGCTAAATCTTGATGTATGCTGACAGATTGAGCTACATCACCAAGCGGAAATCCGTTGGAATTAAAGAAAACAGAATTGTAAACTTCCTTATTTTCAATATCATAGTATGACAAACTTGCATTTTGGTACATAAAGTTACCTTCGTTTACAATATACACCCCACGCCCACCCTTTGGCATATTTTGCCGGCGGGTTTGCCAGAGTTTTGAATCATCCATACATGA
>DYOJ01000293.1 GCA_020720705.1 Acetofilamentum sp. | reverse complement strand
TTAATTAATAATCTGCAAATTGAATGCTTATACTTATTTATAATGCTTGTTCTTTTCTGCACATAGGAACACTGTCCTAAATCTGCAAGTAAATAATATCTTCCGGTAGTCGTACTCTTGTGTGTAAAAAATCGTTATACACGGGTGTTTCATTGGGTATTAATTAAATAAAAATTAAATTTTTATAAAAAATAGCTCACAAAAATATAAAAAAAAAAATAAGATGCAATATTGATTTTCTTTTTCAGATGTGTTTAAGAATATAATAACCGAATTTGTTAAGCTCCTGATTAAAGCAGACCTGCAAATGCAAGTAAAAAAAATAAATATATTTTTGATTATCGAAAAAAATAATTATTTTTATAGCAAATTAGGTATTAATACTAAAATTATGCACTATGAATCAGACAATTAGAATTAATGAGGGGGGGGTATAAATAAAATATTTTCGATAAAAGAAACGATTTTATTGCTTATTTTTTTCCTGTTTCCTTTTATAGCATTTTCTCAAAATTATATCAGAACAAATTCAAGTCCCGCAGCCGGAAATATCTGTCATACCGGGGGGAATTTGGGGATAGGAACAACTACTCCCCAACAATTATTAGAGCTGAAAAATGAGTATTCTGTATCATTAAGGCTGTCAAGAACATATCCGGATTCCTTGTGCGAATGGGTAAATTGGGATATAAAAAACAACGGAAATTTATTGTTTCAGCGAGATAATGGTTATTGTGATAAATTAAACCGAACCAATACGATGATGACTTTAACTCGGCAAGGACAATTATCATTAGGCACCGAAACACCCGACAGTTCTTCATTACTGCAACTTGAAAGCTCAAAAATGGGGCTGCTGATACCGAGAATGACATCATTGCAAAAAAATAATATTTCTGCACCTGCAAACGGCTTACTTGTTTTTGACACAGGGCTGCAAAAATTTTCATTCTATAATAAAACGGCGGGTTTATGGCAAACCGTACCGACAGAAAACGATTTATCAAATTATTTATTAAGTAATGATTTTAACAACCACCCCACAAGCACAATTACAAATACCTATATTACAAATCGGAATACTGCACACACATGGGGAAACCACGCAACACAAGGATATTTAACAGCATATACCGAAAGCGACCCTAATTATACTGCTTGGGATAAAAACTATCAAGACCTTACAAATAAACCCGTTTTATTTGACGGACAATGGAGCAGTTTAGCAGGAACAATACCTAATATAAGCATATTCCCTAACGATGCGGGATATATAACTCAAGCCGATATTGAAAGTCCGTGGATACGCAAGGGCAATATAATTTATCCCGAAAATATAAAAAATATTGTAGGTATCGGGACATCCGACCCTGCCGTAAACCTCCACATAATGCAACAATCAAAGTTAGTTAATGATAACGGAAGCGTTACCTGCCGTTTAAACCACCGTTTGATCGGTGACAATGCACTCCCCCAGTTGGGGATAAGGCCCTATGATGCTGTATGGGATTTTGAAAACATGATGGGTACTCTCAATTTTAAATATGCAAAATCATTTCTTGACGATTTTCCTTCACTCCCGATAACTAAATTTACGTTCACCCCTGACGGCACCCTCATTGCTTCAAAATTTGTAGGCGACGGTTCAGGTTTAACGAATTTGAATTATAATGGTGTTTGGCTCAGTAACGGAGTCGATATATACTATAATGAACCGGGCGGTAAGATAGGTATCGGGACAACAGAACCGCATGAAATGACAGAATTGAAAAACGGAAATTTAATGATGAACGGTGGTTTTCTAAAGATGATTAAGCCTGAAACAACCGGCGGGTGGGCAAGAGGTTTAATGTATTATCCTGATGATGATAGTATCGGAAATGATAAAATTTGGGGAGGAATAGGACTGTTAGGCAGCGGAACCGTTCAACAACATTTTTATATAGGTTTCGGCAAAACACCTTGGAACACTTCCGAAGGGTTATTCGTAACAACAAACGGAAATGTAGGAATCGGTAGTGCATACCCTGATGAAAGATTAACTGTCAGCGGAACAATAAAAGCAGTAAAAATATGGGTACAAGAAGAAATTGCCGTACAAAACACAAAACCGTGGCCCGATTTTGTTTTTGACAAAGACTACAATTTAATATCGATAGAAGATCTGCAAAAATATATTAAAGAAAACGGGCATTTACCTGATATGCCGGCATCTGAAGAAGTAAAAAAAGAAGGTATAAAATTAGCTGAAAACCAACGCCTGATGCTCCAAAAAATCGAAGAACTCACGCTTTATATCATTAATTTAAAAGAAGAAAACGATTTATTAATACAAAGAATTATTAAACTTGAAAAATAGATAAACCATGAAAAAACTAACTATTTCTTTTCTGCTATTTTTAATAATTGTGTCAGCATCATGCAAACCGGTAAATAAATTCCCTGACGGACAAATGGTAATTGACAGTATATCAGTGTTTGAAGCAGTAAAACTCGACAGCAATGACTCCTGTGCACGCTATTTATACAATACTCCTTTATCTCAATACGATTCTTGCGAATACAATTTATTTGCTATAAACCTTGTTTTTGAATTGCAATATGTAGAAGACCATATTAACCCGGATGAGGTGAATATTATCGATACTATTCAAAAGATTGAGATATTATCAGACCATGATTACAATGAAACCTTAGTTGCCGGAAAAATTATTAATGAGGTTTTTGACATATTTCCGTTTAACCCGGGTACAGAAATTGATTGTCGTGAAAATTTAATTCAATATATTGATAAAGAAGAAATGACACCGCCCGGATTCATTCTTATTACTAATACACCGCCTGCCGTTTCTTCGCAACACATGTTTACGGTTAAGATTTATTTAAAAGATACGGTATTTATAAAAACAACACTGCCGATTTACCTGAAAACAAATTCGGAATAACACGTTTGACTTTAACAAAACAAAAAATCCGATAAACCATGAAAAAACTAAGTTTCTTTCTATTTCTGATATATTTTACGAACCTTAATGCAAGCCCGGTTGACTCGTTAATTGCGGTTCGTATAGCCATAAATTTTTTAAATCATAAAGCACCCGAAAACGAAAATTTAACAAAATATGTTATCTATAAAAGCAGCGTTGAAAACATTACGACTTTTTATACCATACAATTTCAGAAGGGCGGATATGTAATAGTTTCGGCTGATGATAGAATTGTTCCTGTATTAGGTTATTCCGTAAATAATCATATTGATTTTGATAATATATCGGAGGGTGCAAAATTTTGGTTTGACTATTATGATGTATCAATATTTAATATAATAACCGATAATATTCAAAATGATAAAAACAGATATAAATGGGATTTACTGCTGAATAATAATTTAAAAGAGTCAAAAGAAGAAGTACAACCGTTTGTTCAAACAAATTGGAAGCAAAGGTCTTCAAACGATGTAATTGATTGTAATGCTTATAATTATTATGTTACTGAGAGTGATGGTGATTGTGATTGTTGGGGAGATCATCATTGCCCTGCGGGATGTGTTGCCGTTGCCGTTGCTCAAATCATAAGATATTGGGCACATCCTGTCGTAGCCGGCAATTTTTATTTTAACTATTGCAATATGCCTAATTCTCTTATAACAACAAGCCCTGACTATGAAATTGAGAAAGATGCGGTTGCCGGATTAATTAGAGAAGTTGGTGTAAATGTCGGTATGAATTATTGTAGTTTTGGTAAATGTCAATCATCAGCGGGCGATTTGGCTGCAAGAAATACATTAGTTCGAGATTTTAGCTATAATAATTCTGCCAATTTAAGGAATCGATTGTATTATAAGGACGAGGAATGGAAAAATTTATTGCGCAACGATTTAAACAAAGGAATGCCCGTTTATTATTCCGGTTTTGTAGACCTAAACAGCGGTCATGCTTTTATTTGTGACGGTTACGGTCAAAACAATGATGATGATTATTTTCATTTTAACTTCGGATGGGGTGGTTTAAATGATGGGTATAGATATCTGGATAATATCTATACTATATATGGCAGTTATAATAAATATCAAAGTATGATTACAGATATTAAGCCTGAAAACGAAT
>DYOJ01000292.1:2811-4126 GCA_020720705.1 Acetofilamentum sp. | reverse complement strand
TTAAACAAATATTACATTTTTTCGGCAGTTGCAAAGCACTTTTAAAGTGCTATGCAACTATCGTGCTACATTTCACAACCCTGCAAAATTGTGTTTGTTAAATTGTAACCGAAGAACAGATGAATGTTCAATAACAAATGATAAAGTAAAAAAACGAATTTGTCATTATTTCCGGTTAATCTACATTATTACAATAATTTAACTTTATAAAAATGCAAAAAGTAATCGTTTGAAATTCAACATTGGTAATTGTTCGGTTGGATATTTAATTGTGCAAAAAAAGGTAAATTGAAGGTTACCAAACAAGAATCTAATAATAGGCACAACAAATATACCCGGTAAATTATTAAACATTAACAAAGCTAAATTTACCATACGATATTGAGTGGATTCAATATTTCGACTTGAATATTTTAAGATATTCCGTAGAAATTCGATTGAAACTAAAAAAAACAAAGATTGACTACTTTTGACTACTTTTGACTACTGTTGACTACTTTTGACTACTAAATGACCACTAAATGACAAAACATTCGATAGAAAAAATGACAATAACCTACATAATATCAAATATTTTCTCGTTCTCTAACAAATACTAAAGACTATCCTATTCCAACTTTTCGCCGTATGCCAAATCGCCGGCATCGCCTAAACCGGGCACGATGTATGATTTTGCGGTAAGTTCATCGTCCACAGCACCAATCCAAAGCGTTACGGGTTTATTTTTCAAATGCTCTTCAAAATATTCAACGCCGTCTCGTGCGGCAATGACTGTAACAATGTGTACGTGAGAAGGTTCTGTATCCTCACATAAATCTTTATATGCCAAAAGCAATGACGCACCGCTGGCAAGCATCGGGTCGGATAAAATTAAAATTTTACCTTCGAGGGGCGGAGAAGTCAAATATCCGGATTTTATCTCGAAACTATTGTCTTTGTGATACTTACGATACGAACCGACAAAGGCGTTTTGAGCGGTGTCAAAATAGTTCAACAAACCTTGGTGCAGAGGTAATCCCGCCCGCAAAACTGAAGATAATACGACTTTTGATACCGGAAGTAGCATCGAAAGCGTCCCAAGCGGTGTTGTAACTTCTTGTGATTCATATTGTAACGTTCGGCTGATTTCATAAGCGAAAATTTCTCCGATACGTTCTAAATTTCTTCGAAATCGCATTGAATCTGTTTGTATTGCCGAATCGCGCAACTCATAAATGAAGCGATTAAGAATTGTATTTTCCGAGCCTAATATACGGGTTGTCATGGTAGAATATTTGTGTAAAGATATAAAAAAATGTATTTACAGCTAAAAAAA
>DYOJ01000292.1:0-2711 GCA_020720705.1 Acetofilamentum sp. | reverse complement strand
AAAAAAATGTATTTACAGCTAAAAAAATTAAACAAATTGAAAATTCTTACCTGAAATTTATACTTTTGTACACGAGCTTAAAAAAAATCTCCATGTATAATTTATCTCCGATTTTACGTTATCTTGCGTTTTCAGTCGTACTGATTTATTTGGTGCTTTTTGTTGCCTTTTATTCGGTCTCGCATACGCAATACAACCCGATTTTAGAATTGGAATTTGCCGATACACCCGAACAAATTGCAAAAATTTTTGTTGAAAACGGAATCTACCGTACCGATTTAATTCGAGCAATAGACTTGCTGAATGTAATTGATTTTATGTATATTGCGGCTTATTCAATTTTCTTGTTTGCATTTTTTTCCGACCGTTATATGAAACAGAATAAATCAGTTTTCGGACGAGGCACAGTGTTTGCGCTCATTGCTTTTGGGGCTGATATTGCTGAAAATATGGTACTCTTTAAAATCACCGGCGATTTCAGTCTGACAAATATAGAATTCCAAATACCATTCTTACAGGCATTTACAACATTAAAATGGATTGCATTATCACTGATATTTTTGGAGGCTTTCCGATATTTTCAAGCACAAAAGTATTCGTTGCGATATGCAGGGTATGTGTTTTTCCTACCCTTATTCTTTGCTGTTATATCATTGATTACGAATAAAATAGCATTTGAATTACTTTGGGCAGACAGCATTATGTTGAGCTTTACATTGCTTATGGTTTCGGTATTTTTACCTCATCGAACGGATTTGCCAAAACCTCAAATACAAACTTAGCCTGAATTATTAAAAAAATTCAGATATAATTTTTCAATCAACAGAGGGTGAAATTTCTGCAAAAAAAAAGATAGTATCTCCAAGTTTCATAAATTTATATACTTTTGCAGCCTGATTATCCGATGCCGAAGCGGTTATCAGAGCCTGACTTTTTTATTGTAAATAATTGACAGTAAAGAAATTAAATCATCTGCCACAAAAAAAGCCTAAACTGAATTTTCGGTATTTTATCTTTTCAAAACGATGAAAATCAGCAAAGAGTTCACCCCAAAATTTTTCACACTCGCAAAAGAGGGATTTACAAAAAAACAACTCACAAAAGACATAATCTCCGGAATCGTAGTCGGAGTTGTAGCCTTACCGCTTGCCATTGCCTTTGCAATTGCTTCGGGAGTATCGCCTGAAAAGGGGCTGATTACGGCTGTCATTGCAGGTTTTGCAATATCGGCTTTCGGCGGTAGTCGAGTTCAAATCGGCGGTCCGACCGGAGCGTTTATCATCATCGTTTTCGGAATTGTTGCGCAACACGGGGTTGATGGTTTGATTATTGCAACATTCATGGCCGGATTCATCATTATCGGGCTGGGGCTTGCAAAAGTCGGAAATTATCTCAAGTTTATTCCGTATCCGTTGATTGTCGGTTTTACGAGCGGGATTGCCGTAATCATCTTCTCGTCTCAAATTAATGATTTTTTCGGTCTGAATATTGAAAAAATACCCGGTGATTTTATCGGAAAATGGCGTATATATTTCTCACATACAGGTAATTTGAATTGGTATGCTTTTGCGATAGCTGCGGGTACGGTCTTGGTTGCAAAATATTTTTACAAAATTTCGAATAAAATTCCCGGCTCACTTGTAGCTATTGTTCTGAGTGCCTTGCTCGTATGGCTGTTGGATATTCCGGTTGAAACGATTGAATCCAAATTCGGAGCTATTCCGAATTCAATTCCGATGCCACATTTTCCAAACATCAGATTGGAAACTATTCAAGCATTGATACAACCGGCATTTGCCATTGCACTTTTGGGAGCAATAGAATCTCTGCTGTCGGCAGTTGTGGCAGACGGAATGATTGGCGGTAAACATCGCCCGAATATGGAGCTGGTTGCACAAGGAGGCGCAAATATTTTGTCATCGCTGTTTGGCGGAATTCCGGCTACGGGAGCCATTGCACGCACTGCCGTCAATGTTAAAAACGGCGGTCGAACGCCTGTTGCCGGCATCACACATGCGATTGTTTTGTTACTGATAATGTTGGTGTTGGCGCCTTATGCAAAATTGATTCCGCTCAGCAGTTTGGCAGGTATTTTAGTCGTTGTATCCTACAATATGAGCGAGTGGCGTCAGTTTCGTTCAATTATAAAAAGTAAAAGCATTGATATTCTGGTTTTAGTAACAACTTTTTTACTTACGGTAATTTTTGATTTGATTATAGCCATAGAAATCGGTATTGTTTTGGCAAGTTTTATTTTTATGAAACGAATGAGTGACTCCTTGAGTGTAAAAAATTTCACACTAAACAACGATGCAGATGAAGAACTGTTCAATGAATCACTTAGTTATAATTCAAAAGAAATTATGCTTTACGAAATCAGCGGTCCGTTATTTTTTGGTGCAGCTCAGCAATTTCAAGACGAACTTTCGTCCGCAAATATCCGACCGAAAATCATTATAATTCGTATGCGATATGTGCCATTTATTGATACCACAGGCTATCAACGCTTGAAAGAACTGCTAAAAACATTCAAAGCTGACGGCACAAAAGTCTTACTCTCCGGTGTTCAGGAAGAATTAAGAAAAGATTTAGCTAAGAATGGTATGTTCGATAAAATACTCTCGGAAAGTGTTGTTTTTCAAACTATTGATGAAGCTTTAAACTTTGCAGGCACTTTACTTCCGGCTGAAAAAGTGTAGTGAGTAGTTAAA
>DYOJ01000291.1 GCA_020720705.1 Acetofilamentum sp. | reverse complement strand
AAATTCAGAAACCGGACTCATTTTGGAGCGATAACCATTTTTGCATCAACCCCGAACGCTCCAAAATATCCGAGTGCACCGCCGGTAAAATTTGTATGCGGATTGTATGGAGTGGAAGGCGGTCCTCCTACCCCATCAACTGCTGCCGAAGATAAATCGGTTACGTAACCGTAGGTTTGTTTGTCCATTGTTAAAAGTTGAACAATGGCGGTATCCCCGGGCATAAGCGATTCGTTAAAATATTTGAAATCCAACGATTTTCCATCACTAAATGTGTCATCGTAAAGGTAGAACGACATCGAGGGTTGGTTGTTGATATAAAGCACAAATTGCATAAAATCAGCACGTCCGGCTGGATTTGCCGTATGGCAGTGAAGATAAAACTGACCTGTAGGCTGATACGGGAAAGTAGGGTTCGGTGATGCTGTAAGCGAATCTATTTTCAGAATTTTTTCCATTTTAGATAGAGCCGAATATTCCTTTTCGCCGATTTTTACACATAACAAATATGTGCTGTCCGAATATCCGAAGAAATTTGAAAAGTAAGTTCCGGGCATTTCGGAATTTTCACTTAAAACACTTAGTGTGTCTCCTCTTTGATTTTTAATAACAACGGAGGCTTCGCTTACGGCTTTATACTCAAAACTTCCGAAATACTCGGTGCTTTCGGAGATACGAACCGATGCCGGCAGAAAAGGTGTATCGTAAAGTTTACCTTCGATGACGGGTAGCGATTTAGCATTTTTTAATTTAACCTCAATCACATCTTCGCAGGATACAAAAACGAAGATGCTGAAAATTGAAATAACTAAGGATAACGGTTTAAAACCGTTGAAAATTTTTGTCGTCATAAGCATCATCAATATTAAACTCAAAACCTGCATCGCGCTGTTCTTTAGGCTTATTCTGCATTTTTGAGTATTTATAATTTTTTTTTGAAAAATTTTCGGTTTTTATTTTTTCAATATCAGAATCAAGCGAGTCTATCCTGAAATATGTCATTGCATCTTTCAATTTTTCAGCTTTTTGATTAAGATTTAGGGCTTCAAACGACATGTGGTCTGCAGCCTCCGTATTTTGTTGAATAACTTTTGTGAGTTCCTGAATGGCATCATTGATTTGATTCGCACCGGTATTTTGCTCAGTTCCTGCATTTGCAATTTGTTGTAAAAGTTCGGAAGTTTGCAGCACTTCGGGGGTAATCACCGCCAATTTTTTACCTGCAGTTTCGGCAACATCTACACCGGTTTTGACTAACGAACTGATACGTTCGGCGGCTTGCTTGCTGCTTTCGGCAAGTTTACGAATTTCCGTTGCTACAACGGCAAACCCCTTACCGTGCTCTCCGGAGCGTGCGGCTTCAATAGCAGCGTTTATCGCTAAAATATCGGTTCGGGCGGCAATCTGTCCGATAACCGAAATTTTTGAGGCAATTTCTTTCATCGCTTCTACGGTAACACGGAACGATTCATTTCCTTCGGTAATGCTTTTCGCGGCATTAACGGCAATATTTTCGGCTCTAAACGCATTTTCAGTATTTTGGTCAATATTTGAAACCATTTCTTCCATAGATGCAGAAACTTCTTCCGTAGATGCCGCTTGGCGATTTGCTCCGTTAGCAATCAGACCTGCACGTTGATTCATGATTTCACTTGATTCCGAAATTTCAATAGTTGTTTTGTGTATTGACGTAACGACTTCATTCAGCTTGATTTCCATAGTCATCATAGCTTTTTCGAGCGGGCTTAGATTTTCAATCGAAATCATGTTGTCGGATGTTAAATCTCCGGAAGCAATTTTCTGAACATAATCAACCCCTTTGCTGAATGATACAATCATATCATTCAACGAGTTAGCGAGTTCTCCAAGTTCGTCTTCGGAATCAGCGATTAAGCGAACTTTATAGTTCCCTTTAATTATTTCTTCGCCGATATGTTTGAGTTTCTTGATTCTAAGAATTATTTTTCTTGAAAACAGCAATGCGACAAAAATGCCTATTCCGGCAACAATTCCGCCCCATATCACAATATTTAAAATCGTAGCATTTATTTTGGAATTCAGTGGTTTAAGATTGGTTTCTATGGTAAACATCCCTTTTAAATCACCGTCTTTCATATTTTCCATCGCATAGCCGAGAATATCTTTTCCGTTACAGAACGGGCTTGTTTCCGGTGCACCGTGGCAAGTTAAACAGCCGTCTGATTTTTTGAGATAAACAGGCGACATAATGCGTAAAACCTCAGTTTTTTCGTCTTCAACAGTCAGATATTCAAGGTTTTCTGACTTCAATTTATGCATCTGTTCAACCTCAATCGGAGTAGCTTTATTGTCGGGAATACGCGGATTGAGTGAGGAAATTTTAAATGTGTAATTATCTTTATCGGCATCAGCCATGGAAACAGTCCACGCGGCAATTATCGGAACTTGTTTTTTGATACGTTCTTTCAAGGTGTCCGGTAAATTCCCTTGGGGATATTTGACTATGGCATCCACAATTGTGGCAGGCAAGCCGCCTTGTGTTGCGACATAATCTCGCACATGTTCGGTTCGGTGCAATATCGCAAGACTTTTTTCTTGAATAGCCGCTTTACCTTGATTTTCAATATTATATGATGCAATCAATATCGAAACAAACACACTTAAAAGTGTAGGAAGAATAACAAGCAACATAATTTTATTGCCGATTTTATTTAGTCGCATAGATTATTATTACGTTTTAAAAATCTCACGAAATTACACATAAAAACAGACGATAAAAACATTTCTTGAGCATAAAACTTAAAATACGCAAATTTACGGATATGACACTTCGTTTATTACGAACCCTTTGGGGTGTTTACCGTAATTAAAATTTGAATTAGAACTCGAAAAAATATCTAAATCAAATGACAGATAATCATGTATTTAGGTTCTGCTGAAAAACTCTAATTTGTATTAAAAAGACCTCGTAGAGGTCATAAGTTTGTAGAAAATTTACAAAAATGAGGTTCGACCCCTGCGGGGTCGTATATTTTATCAACAATTACATTCTCTATAAACATTTAATCCCTACGGGATATTTTTGATTAAAATTTTATGTGCAAGGATTTTTATGTTGATATATCAAAAAGTTTGCTCTCGAAATACAATAATATCTTTGTATGTATCTATATTTTAATTCTTTAATCGTTTTTCAGCAGACCCTATTTATATATTTCGTAAAAACACTGCAAAAATAGATATTTCTGTTTAATCAATCATTATCGTGAGTGCAGTTGCAAATCCGATGTTTTTGGTATTCATACCCGTTCCCCAAACCGTAAACGGCATACCGAGAACGAGGATGAAATTTTCGGCGCGCTCAACCGTAATACCGGGTGTCAGACTGAGCAAATTGTTGAATCTGATTAAAATATCTTCAGACAAATAATCAGCAGAAACAACAAATTGCATTCCGTCAGTTACATAATACCCCACATCAGCAGATGCAAAATACCATGTTTGCGAAAGTATAGTTCCGGTAAAGCTATTTTTTGAATATATAAAATTGGCATCCGCACTGAGTTTTTCTCCCAAATTTTGAGAAAACGCAACGCCGAATCGCTTTATCGCATTTTTTCCGATTGTTTTTGACCTCCAACTGTTGTCTATTTCGAAATCGTATCCGGCGAGTAAGGCAAATTTTGAATTTTCGCCAAACGGAAACTGATACTTAGCCCCAAATCCAAATTCGGACGCATCAATAGGCAGACTTACACCAAGTTCGAGATTTTCGAGCACTCCGTAGCTAAATCTCAAGCCTGTTCCGGAACTATAATACACAGAGTCTGCAAACGGATATGACAATCCAAAATCTTCGTAAAAACCGTAGATGCGATTCATCTCGAAAGAAGGTTCAAATTCAATGGTTTTGTTCGGCACGGTTGCAGTGCAAATTGAGGTCATTTTTGAACCTGAAATCCCGCTGATTTGTGCCCCAACTGTAAACGTCAAAAAACTGAATGTCAATAAAATAATACTTCTCTTAAACATAATTTGTAACTTGAAATTTGAAATTTGTAACTTGATATTTGTAACTTGATATTTGTAACTTGTAACTTGACTAAGATTTCCGAGTTGTAAAACACTGATTATCAGCATGTATTTTTTTCGGAAG
>DYOJ01000290.1 GCA_020720705.1 Acetofilamentum sp. | reverse complement strand
AGCCTTAGATGTTATGCGATGTATAATTTCAAACCGATAATCGATTTTTCAAAAAACTGAACTTAAAAGCGACTATACCTTTACTCCAAAGATAATAATGTCATCTGTTTGCTCTGTGTTTCCTTTCCATTTAATAAATGTATCCTCAAGAATTTGTTTTTGTTCCGACATCGGTTTATCATAAATTTCAATCAAAATCTTTTTGAAATTTTTTGTTTTCAGTTTACTGTCGTTATCACCGCCGAATTGGTCAGTATAACCGTCGGAAAATGTATAAAGTATATCACCTTTCTCCAATTTAAATTCGTGTGTTTCAAAATCTTTTTCTTTCAGGTAGATTCCGATGGGATTTCTTGTTGCATTTATTTCGGTAAGTTCACCTTTTCTGATGATATATACCGGATTATATGCCCCGGCAAATTCAAGCGTATCGGTTTCATGGTCAATGATACAAAGCGCAATATCCATTCCGTCTTTTGATTCATTTTCTTTTCCTGTTTGACGAAGCGAAGTTTTAACTTTTTTTCGTAATTTATCGAGAATCTTTCCGGGTTTATCGAATCTCGATTTTGTAACAATTTCATTTAAGAACGATATTCCGAGCATACTCATAAAAGCACCCGGAACTCCGTGCCCGGTGCAGTCGGCTGCTGCATATACCGTATAATTTCCAATTTTTTTGAGCCAATAAAAATCGCCGCTGACAATATCACGAGGTTTATAGAGAATAAAATGTTCGGGTAATAATTCTTCTATCAATTCAGAAGGAGGAAGCAGAGCTTTTTGTATTTTGCTTGCATATTCAATACTTTCGGTTATGTGTTGATTTTTTTGACGCAACAATTCATTTTTACCGCTTATTTCATCATTTGCAGATTTTAAATTATCGGCTATAGCTTGAATTTCTTCCTTTTGTTGCACAATTTCGGCTGTTCTTTCTTTAACGATTTGTTCTAATTTATATTTCTCGTGTCGAAGCCTGTTTGTATTGAGCTTCACAAGCAGCCAAACAAAACCCGTAAAAAATAGTATATAGGTAATATAAGCATATATTGTTCGGTACCAAGGGGCAGAAATTTTGAATGCGTATTCGGCTGTTTCACTTTCTATTCCGAATATATTTACGGCTTTAACCTTAAAAATATATTTCCCTTCTCTTAAATTTGTATATTCTTTAAACGTAATATCGGAAGGTTTTGACCAATTATTATCAAATCCTTCCAAAAAGGTTGTATATAATGTATTTTTTTCATTGATAAAATAAGGAGATGCAAAACTGAAGGTAATTGAATTATCTTTATACGGAAATTCGTATTCTTTGTGTTGTAAGAAATTTTCATTAAATGTATAATTAATTACCTTTTCATTATTTACAATATTCCTTATCAGTGTATAATACCGCGTATGATAATTACCGGAGGAATTGATACGAAATGTATATAAACCTTCGTTTGTACCTATCCATAATACCCCTTCGGAATCGGAAAAAATATTAAGTATTATTAATTCTCTTAATTCTGATGTTTCAGTTATATTCGATTTTAATTTTCCGTTATTATTTTCAATATAAACCAGTTTGTGAAAGTTATTATTCGATTTTACGGCGAAAATATTTCCGTTTTTATCTTCATTGAAATGAATGATTTTTATAAAAGCACTATGAACATCGCTTGGAAAGTATTGCTCAACTTCAAAACCTTTTTTATTTTCATTTAAAACATATAATTCTCGGTCGGTTGAAAAGTAAATATTCTTCTTATATTTAAATATAGATAAGGATTTAATATTTTTAAATTCCGGATTGTTTTTGTATTCCGTTACAAGTGTATCTTGCTTGTTGAATGTTATTTTAAACAACTCATTATTATTTGTGGAAATCCATAAATCACCCGATTCTGATTCCACTATATTTATAATATGATTGTTCAGACCTTCGATTCGTTTTTCGGGAATTAAATCATTATTTATTAATTTGTATATCCACAAACCTTTTTCTGTTCCGGCATATATTGTATTTTCATTTGTTTCAGATGATAATAATTTAAAAACTTGATTTTTAGGTTTAATTACTTTTGTTTCCTGATTCACTATATCATAGATATCGAAACTGCCGACAAATAAGTGTTGATTCTTTTCAACAAAACTCCAACATTGCCCTTCCGTATTTTTGATATGTACAAATTTCGGAATTGAATACGGGTCGGTTTTATCTATAAAATACACTCCGTTGCTTGTTGATAAATATATGTTTCCTTTAAATTCCGTAATGTTCAATACTTCATTTTCCAGTCCGTTCAGTTCATTAAATTTTTTGAATTTTGAGTTAACATCGACTTTTGAAATTCCGTTGTTTAAACACAGCCATAATGAAGAATTGCGTGATTGAACTTCGGATTTGAAACCCGACAATGTAATTTCGTCATTCACGCCCGATTTGTAATCATAATGTTCAAGAATGTTGAAATCTTTATCGCAAACCAGCGTACCACCGTAGAGTGTTATCATATAATATTCGTCGTTATTTTCGAAGGCACTGTACAAATAGTCTCGAACTAATATATTATGCAGAATCGGGTATGATTTTGAATCAGGTTGACGGCTTTTGCCTGTTTTTTTGTTGTAAATATATAAACCGTTTAAAGCAGTTGCAAACAGCACTTCATCGGGCGAAAGTTTTAAGGCTGCCATAATATCTTTTTCGATATAGAGTTCGCCTCCTACACATTTTTCAAACTTATTTTTATTTAATTTCATTAAACCTTCATAATAGTCGCCCATATAAAAATCTTCTCCTGTTTTGTGGGTAAAAAAACCTCCCTCGGGCATTTTTATTATTTCGAAACCTTTTTCAGTATGTTTAAAAATCTTTTTATTCGTACAAAAAAGTATGCCGTCTTTTTCGATATAAATTTTATATACAGCCGAAAAATTCTGTTCTTCCTTTGGCAAGCTATCCGACAAGGAAGTATAGGTTTGATCATGGTTTCGGTCGTATGCAATGATACCGAATTCATTTTCGGCGCCAACATAAATCGTATTCAGCGAATCAACAGCAAGCGATTTTATTATCGCCCCTTTGTTTATGGGGATAAGATTCCAACCAACTCCGTCATATTCGAGTATTCCCTCATTGTTTCCGAAATACAGTATTCCGTATTGATTTTGAACCGATACCCAATTTTGGCTGTAGGCTCGGTATTCTTTTACCGAATAATTTTTGATTTCAGGCAGACCGTATCGATTTATCTGAGAAACGGCTGCAATGTTTATCAAAAAAATCAGAGCCGAAATTAGAATATAATGTTTCATCAAGTAAGGTTTTTTAAATGGGTAAGGTTCAATTTTTATCAGTGTAAATTTACGAATCATTTTTTTTCCGATAAAAATATATATTTTTTATCAATAAAATTATAATTAAGGCATCAATAATTATTTTTTTAGATTACTTCTTTCTGATTGCCGATTAATTGATAAGTTCTTCAACATTTATTCGATAGTCAGAGGTTTACTTCCGTATGAACACGATACCGAATTAAGCGTTTTGGCATTACTCTTAACCGCCGCCTCTGATTTTGCCGTTCTTATCATCGGGCAATATCGTGCCGACAAGGCACCGAAAAAAAAGGCTGAAGTTTTTGCTTAACAGCCCTTTGAAATGTATTCAGATTGACAAGAAAGTGTACAAACCGAAACAATAAGTTGCGGTATTATTATTCCTTTTTAGTGTTCTCGAGTATGTTTATTCTTTTTTCCATGCTTTCAATCAATTGCAACAGTTTGGTGTTTTCCGATTTTAGAGTCTCGATTTGTAATTGTTGTTCTTGAACCGCTTTGACCAAAGGCACCACAAATTGGGCATAACGTAGGCCGTAATGGTCCTTATCGTTCTTGGGTTTGTCCACACCGCTGAAATCATAGCCTATGCCCTTAGCCGCTTCTTCCACATCTTGTGCAATAAAGCCGGTTTCGATGATTGCCTCTCGTTCTTTTTCCGATTGATAGTTGCGGGCACTATCGGGTATGTTCAAGAATCGATTCAGTTTATCAATATCCATATGATAAATAACAGGCTTCAGTTTTAATACAAAATCCAACCCGGGGACATCTTCCGACAGTACTTTTTTAAACCGTCCGTC
>DYOJ01000289.1 GCA_020720705.1 Acetofilamentum sp. | reverse complement strand
GGATACGAAATATCTGTATAACATTAAACTTTTCAATGTGTTATGAGTTTTCTTACAAAAACTACTTTAGTCGTTCAAGGTTGTAGTATTCGAAAATAATATTCGGCAACATCGGCATATTTATATTGTTTTCCCTTGAATTTTGAACCGTAGGGGAAAAATGCAAATTGTTCGGCGTTAATTATTTCTGCTTCAGTGGCTAAAAAATTAAAATTGTATGCTGTTGCCAAAAATCGGATGCGTTCGAGTTCGGATATCAACTTGAGATTGTGTCGTTTTTTTAAAATATCAATCATCGCGCAAACGTAAACAACTTGGGCACTCAGCTCGTTGAGCCGTTCTATCCGTTTGCTGCGTTCCGCGTAGCTATCGTCCGATTTCGGTAATAATATCCGATATTTATAGGTGAGTAACGAATCTTGCAAAATATAATCTTCGATGCGTTCGGCAAAAGACGGTTTCATTTGAAACGGACCTACCGAAAAATCTATATCAGCCCCATATTCAACATACAACACTTCCAACGAAAGCATTTCGGCGGAATTACGAAGTGCCGAGTATCGTAAACGCTCGGGAAAAACAATCGCACAAACCTCAAACGGTTCGGTAGAAAATTTCCCGCAAACAAATTGTATAACATGTTTATTTTCAATCATATATCCCTGAGCTTCCGTAAAATTGTCCGGAAACAATTTTGCGAAATCTGGCAAATTTTGTGCTGAAACAGTTTCGTTACACAACTCAAAAAATACGGAAAACAATAAAAATATTGAGAGTTTATTTTTCACGTACAATGTCAATCCATTCAGTTGAGCCGGGAAATTTAAAACTAACGCGAATCAGTCCGAAGAGTTCGTCGTGAAATACATCAACTTTCATTCCGTCAGCACTTTCGTAGGCTTGTTTATTGCATGTAACCGAACCTTCCGAAGTTTCAATTTCGGTTTCATAAGATGTTTTCGGTTTTAAAATATAGGTGTCATCCGTACTGACTATCAGGCCGTAACCGCGTTTGGGGAGACGAACAATTCGATTTTTTTCCAATAATGAAACCCCGTTCTCCGTGTATTCCGTGAAATGTAACAGATGCTTTGGAGAATGTGCCAGAGTTGCCTGATGTTTTGATGCAAAATCGTCTGAATCATAAGCGATTGAAAACTTCCAACGCATATTTTCCATATCTTCAAACACAACATCATTGACGGTAATAACCATCGGTGGAAGCTCTTGTTTTATGGTGTATTTGAATGTCGTGCCGACTTCTGTTTCATTCAAAGGAACAAATTGCATGAAAATCGTAAAAAACCAATACTGAATTGAAGCTGTTAAATCCATACCTGAAAAATATTTATACAAAAATAACGTATTTTTTAAAATTCCGGTATAAAAAGAAAAAGGAGAACACCCCTACATGTTCTCCTTTAAAAAATACCCCTAAGAAAGATGTCCGATTGTTAGAACCACAATTCGGGAATGTTTGTCGTTGATGAGATTTGTGTGTTCGCAGTTTCTACGAGTTTTGTAGTCGAATTTCGATACAATTTTTTCCCGTCCGCTGAGTACCCGACAAATTCCATTTTTTCGGTTTGAGTTTGAGTTGTAAGAAGCACAAAAGGTTTTGCCTCCCTCACCATGTCAGTTTGTGCTACATGATTGTTGTTCAAATACTTATCCATAGCATTGCGTGTTAAATAAACTTTACCTTATATTTATACGACAAAGTTACAAAAATATTATACAAAATGCAAATTATTTTTGCAAATTAAGTAAAAATAATTATAAGGGAGTACTCCTTTATAAGGGTATGCCATACTATTTAGGATTGATAATCCGCAAAATCCAAGAATTTTTCTCAACAAAAATTGCAAAACACTTCAAAAGAGCTTTGCTACTTTTACATTATGAGCAAAATACATCCCCCCACCACCTTCAAAGGGGGATTTATCTAAAATGTAGCGATACGCCGCGGCGTGCCTCTACGCGCAATGTATTATGCTGTATAGAATGACTGATGTAACATAGTGTCGCAGAATTATGTTCAAATTTCAAGATGCAATTTACATTGAAGTAATTTTTGAAAGATTTTATCTGCATTTTATGCTTATTTGTAAAAATCACTCACAAAATTCGGATATTATTTGTAGATTTCGACCTCAAATTCAAAACAAAATGAAAAAGTCAATATTCGGAAAAATCTTAGGATTTGCGGCTGTGATTCTGTTAGTAACGACCGCTTGTAACCACAAATGGACAGAGCAGGAACGCAAAGATTTTGAAACAAAATGTGCCAAAACGGATTCGGTTCGTGATTTAGTTGTAAATTTCAAAGGATTTGTAAATTCGGATTTCGACAGTGTGGCTGTATATGAGTTAAACGGAACAGCTTTGGCGGATTCCTTCAAGTTGTATGTCAGCCTGTCCGATGAAGTCGGAGGCGCATATCGCTCTGCGCATATTGAACGCCCTTTGTGTTTGAAACACCGATACCAATTTGTAATTCCCGGACAAAAACCTTATGAACTCTCAGATATGAAAATGATCATGTGGGCACAATACACCATGAGTGCCGAGGGTTGGGGTTGCGTAATGGGCGATTATATAATTGACGGAAAGCACTTTGAACACGATGCGAATCCTACATTTCAAAAACGGGATACAAGCACGACCAAATAAGCTGATGGATTCTGATTTCAAGTAGATTATAGCTGTTTTTTCAATTGAATGTATTGTCATTCAGTTGTTTTTATTAT
Source organism: Acetofilamentum sp. (assembly GCA_020720705.1). Lineage (GTDB taxonomy): Bacteria > Bacteroidota > Bacteroidia > Bacteroidales > JAADGE01 > DYOJ01. The sequence continues at coordinate 1,399 of DYOJ01000289.1, read as the reverse complement.
TGTTTCAATTGAATTTCGATTGGATTTCAACAGAATTTCTAAAAACATTCAGAACGAAATTTCGCTATATCGTATAGATTATCAATATGTTAAGTGTTTTCTTACAAGTACTATTTAAGAGTAACTTGTCCGCTATCAAGCATTTGCTCAAAAAATTCCAATACTGTTTCAGACATCGGACGATATGTTATTTTGAGTTTTTGGATACTCTTTGAGTTATCAGCCTCCCACGAATAGCCCACATTTTTCGCTATCATTTTTCTGGAAAAACCTACAGCCGGAGCCATCAGCCAAACTAAAAATTTGGGCAATGTGCGTTTGGGCAGGGGTAATTTATTCCCGTATTTTTGTCGCAAAAAGTCGGCAAGCACTAAAAAATTAACAGTTTGCGCCGACACGATGTGCCGTCCGGAGGCTTCCGGAAAGAAACCTGCATTGTAATGGGCAAGGGCAAGGTCTCGCACATCAACTGCACCGAGATTAAAATCCGGAGCGCCGAATTTGGTCGAGCCATCAACCAATTGTTTAAACAAATTGAAACTTTCGGAAGTGCCTTTCGGGTTAATACCCGGACCGAGAACCAAAGACGGATTTATCACCACCAAATCCCAACGTGATTGGTCTTTAGCTATTTGCCATGCCTCTTTTTCTGCAACCGTTTTTGAATATGAATAGGGTTGATGAGTAGGAGATGAGCTGATATTCCAATCATTTTCGGTTAATGATTTTTGCGTAAGTGTTTGTAAATCTGCGGCATCGCCGTATATTGCTGCGACACTGCTTGTAAGCACAACACGCTTAACTGTTTCGGTTTTATTTACACTATCAAGCATGTTGCGAGTGCCTTCGAGTGCCGGCTCGATTAAATCTTTTTGCGGATCTTTAACAGATTGCAAAAATGGCGAAGCCGTATGATAGACCAATTCGCATCCTTGCATCGCGTCGAAATACGTGCCGGGACGAAGCAAATCTGCCGAAAAATAAACAATTTTTCCGGAGCTTTTGTTTGCAATATCATTCAGATAGCCAAGTTTATCAACATTGTCAGCATTCCGAACGGTTGCATGCACGGTGTGCCCGTTATTTATTAAAAGTTCCACGATTCGTCCGGCAACATAACCTGTTGCACCTGTTACGAGAATTGGTTTTGTTTTATCAATAATCATCATGAAAGATTTTGTCGAAATTAGATTTTATTTTTCTTTGAGAAGAATTATTTACAAAGAAATAAGAATTATTTAATTTTTTCGTACATTTGCGGAGAATGTTAATGCTATTTTCGTATGAGTGACTCAAATTTACTGACAATAATCGCAATTGTAGTGCTCGGACATATCGTTTTGGGTTTTGCTTGGCTTTTTTATAAAATTTTCAAAAAGAAGTAGGAACAATTTGTTTA
>DYOJ01000288.1 GCA_020720705.1 Acetofilamentum sp. | reverse complement strand
GAAAAAGGAATAGAAAAAGGAATATATGAAACTGCAAAAAATGGTATTATTGCCGGATTGTCAAATGAAATAATTAGATTAATGACAAAATTTACCGACGAGCAAATTGATATAATACGTAAAAAATTGGTGTAAAATACGAAACGGAAATTGGTACCCATTCAGTTTTAATATTTTATTTTCTGATATTTGAAAAAATATTTACACTCAATTTTAAAACTTATACAGTAACCAAAACAGTTTTTGTATCTTTGACTTTGTTTTCTTAATATTGACAAAATAAAAAAATCGCATGGCTCTTTTACTCAAAAATGCAATATATATTCATCCTGAAACGCTTGATTTTCAAAATGTAAATATTTTAGTTGAATACGGTTTGTCCGGAGATATACTTTTATTGCCCATAGATTTTATACCCGATGGTGTGTCCGAAATTTTGGACTGTTCCGGTAAATTTGTAACAAAATCTTTTGTTGTCGGGCATCATCATGTATATTCGGCTTTGGCACGGGGCATGGGTGCACCCAAAAAATCGCCTGAAAATTTTTATGAAATCCTACAATATATTTGGTGGACACTTGATAAAGTGCTCGACCGAGATATGATTGAAGCAAGCGCACTTGCAACTGCAATTGCTTGTGCCAAAGCCGGAAGCACTTTTGTAATAGACCACCATGCTTCGCCGAACTGTATCACCGGCTCACTTGATATTATTGCCGATGCGTTTGATAAAGTCGGTATCAATCATTTACTTTGTTATGAAATTACTGACCGTGACGGTATAGATAAAGCCGAACTTGGCTTGTCCGAAACCGAAAATTATCTGAAACACAGACAAGGTTTAGTGGGCTTGCACGCCTCATTTACAGTCGGAAATCATACATTGACTAAAGCTGTTGAAATGATGCAAAGTGCCGATACCGGAATCCACATTCATGTTGCCGAAGATGCTTTTGACCAAACGCATTGCGAATCGGAATACGGACAAAGGGTTGTGGAACGTTTACATGATTTCGGAGTACTAAATTCACCTAAAACAATTCTTGGGCATTGTTTGCATTTGTCTGATAATGAGCGAAATATAATATCAAATTCAAAAGCTTTTGTCGTTCAAAATACGGAAAGTAATTTGAATAACAGAGTAGGGTATTTTAACGGCGCAAATTTAGGAAATCGAATTTTACTCGGCACAGACGGCATGCACAGCGATATGTTACAAAGTGCGAAAGCTGCGTTTTTTGTTGGTCAAAATTTCGACAATATTGATTATGTCTCTGCTTACAAAAGGTTTAGAATGGCTGATACTTATTTGAATCGGAATAATTTTGTCGGGAACAGTGATAATAATCTGGTCGTTTTGGATTATGATTCGCCGACTGAGTTTAATCAATCCAATTTTTTAGGGCATTTTATTTTCGGGCTTAATTCAACACAGATTCAACATGTCATTTCAAACGGAAGGATTATCGTAAAAAATCGAATCTTGCAAACCGTCAACGAATCTGAAATTCTTAAATTTACACGAGAACAGTCGTTAAGGTTGTGGGAAAAAATGAAAGCATAAAAAAAGTCGGAAATTTTCCGACTTTGTATTTGAACAACAATGATATACTTTTATCGGGGGGAAAGTTGAGATTTCGATTTACTGTAATCATCTGATAATCTATTACTTGTGCCTGTTTAGTCTTTGTATGAAAACTCGTAACACATTGAAGTACTCAATCTTACAGAGATTTTTCGATTTGAATGTATTAAGGTATTCGATTGAAATACTGTGGAAATTCGATTGAAACTAAATCAAAAACTACGAATGACTACTTATTGACTATTTTTGACTACTATATGACATAACATTCGATTTACAAAATAACTATAATACACACAATATCAAATATTTACACGTTTTATTACAGTCACTGTTTAAACTCTCAACTTTAAACCGTAAACAGTATCGTAACAGATTAGTGCTGACGGTACTGACGTTTAGCTTCTTCGGCATCAATGTGTTCCCAAAATGGTCCGATTGCTACTTTTGCCAAATCACCGCCGCCCGATTGTAGTGCAACTTTAAGTGCATCGTAGAATCCTTCGTAATCCGAAGCGTTTACAGCCGCAGGTTGTCGAGGTAAAAAATAAGAGCCTGAGCGTTCCCTCCTTCCGATAAACAACAAAAAGTAATGAACCTGCCTTGATTTATCGTAAGACGTATCAATGGGAGCTGTTTCGTGCTTTGTATCATACAGTGCCATAGCTTGATAGGCTTCATCGTAAACACTGAACGGACCCACACATAAACGTGAGCCTGCGCCTAAGCCTTTCCATAAAGTATGGTCGAATTTTTCAAGTGAGCCGTAATAAACCTTCTTGGATTGAATTCGTGTGTCGTAAAGCGGAACCCCGGTAACAGGGTCGGTTTTGAACGAAATATTGACATTGAACCAATATACCCGCCTGTCTTTGCCCCTTTCATCTATTCCGGTAACTTCCTGTGATAACAAATTTGACGAAAAAATAGAGGCAATTGTAATTAGTATCGAAAAAAAACGAACTGACTGTCTCATGGTAATCTTTAATTTTAAGTTTGGTATATGTAAAACGCTAATGATTAAATTTCATTGTTCGACCTGCAAACAACGTGCCGATTCGAGTGCGTGAATCGCATTTTCCTGTCTAATTTTACCAAAACCTGATATTTTTTCGTAAGTATATTCAAATTCGATTAAATTAGCCTCATATTTTGAAAATAGAATTTGGCGTGCATCTCCCGAATTTTCTCTTACAGAATCGGCTACCCATTCGATATCCGGTTGGAGTAACAGGCAAAAGTCCGGTCGCAGGTGTTTGATTTTTTCAATTAAAAATACAGGAACTGTATTGTAAACTACTTCAAACCAAACTTTTGTAATTATCAAACCTGTGTCAAAAAACACAAACCTGCCGGCTCCGGTATAGCTCGATTCAAGCTGTCGAATTTGATTTTTGGCAATATGCACCACATCTTCATAAGTATATGGTCGGTGTAGCTGTTCGATGTAAGTTCTGGCGTATTCCGGAAGCCATGGTGTTCCGTAATGCTCGGCAAGTTGCTTACAAAGTGTTGATTTACCGACAGATTCCGGTCCTGTTATAATTATTTTTTTTATCAAACTACTCGTTTAATTTTATTTGCATTGAGAATTAGATTACGAATTTCGCTTGTTTCGTGCTTCGAAATTGCGTCCCTGAAAAGTTGCATTTTCTCAATATATGTATCTAAAACTTCGATGACATTTTGGCTGTTTTCCTCAAAAATCGGCACCCACATTTCGGCTGAACTTTTTGCTAAGCGGACTGTGGAGCGAAATCCTCCTCCGGCGAGGTCGAAGATATGATTATCATTTCGTTCTTTGTCTAACACCGTGAGAGCCAGGGCAAAAGAGGTGATATGCGAAATATGTGAAACATAAGCGGCATGCACATCGTGTGCAGATGATTCCATAAAAACTTGGCGTAAATTCAGAGTTTCGTACATAGATTTTATGATATTTAGCGCATGGTCTGAACTTTTTGAAATATCACATAAAATACCGGCTTTTCCGTCAAATAAACCGGCAACGGCAGCCCACGGACCTGAAAATTCCGTACCCGCCATCGGATGCCCGGCAACATAGTTCGCTCGCTTGCGGTGTGTTGAAACAGCCACACAAATGTTTGATTTTGTGGAACATACATCAGTTACGATTTGATTTTCGGTTCTGTCTAATATTTTTGGCAATAATTCGGTGGCATGGTTTACGGGTGTTGCCAAAATAATGATGTCTGCCTGCGAAATACCGTTCTCAAAATCTGCAATTTCGTCAATAAAACCAATTTTTAAGGCTGTTTGAGCATGTAAATTATCGGCATCTACCCCGATGATTTTTTTTGCGAACCCTCTCTTTTTCAAATCTATAGCCATTGAACCTCCGATAAGTCCCAAGCCGATAACCGTAACAATCATTATATTTTGTTTTGTCAGAATTTCACGACAAAAATACACAAATCCTAATGAATTGAAAATGTATGCTGAATTATATACGTGAGTTCGAAATAAGATTATATCATAAGTAGTTTATTTTCAGTATTTAGTGTCTGTAAGAAAACGTATAAATACTTGATTTTATGTCAATTATATTC
>DYOJ01000287.1 GCA_020720705.1 Acetofilamentum sp. | reverse complement strand
GAAATTGAAAAAAGGAATTTACTTGCTCACAATCAAGGAAAAAGACGGTGCCAATGATAGGTCGTCAAATTTAAACAGAGGAAATCTTTTTCGGTTAAATATCGGAATTTCAAAACCTACTTTTATAAAAATGTTTGGCAAAATTCCTAAACGTCCTCCGGCAGGAGGAATTATTGACATGAATTTTGATTTTTCTGAAATTGATAAAATAATGCCTCACCCTGTATATTGTTGGATGTGTTGGATTTGCGTAATAAATCCGTCAGAAAAAACTTTTAGTGATTTAAACCCTTTAATTGAAGAAAGTTATAAACTTGCGTTGATAAAATATTCAAAGAAAAAATGGAAATAAAATTCAATTGGATAGGCGGCGCAACCTTTATTTTAAGTAACGGCAATCTGAAAATTGCCTGCGACCCTGTTTTGTGTGAGAAAGGAACAGTTCAGGATTTTTTTTGGTTCAAATCCAAAAGAATTGAGCAACCTATTTATTCGGAAAATGATTTTGAAGCCATTGATTTATGGCTCATTACGCACAATCACGAAGATCATTTAGACGAAATCGGATTGTCTAAAATTTCGGACACTGCTGAAATTGTTTGCAATAAAAATTCATATAAAATTCTGAAAAACAACAAAAAAAACAAACTGTCTGTTTTTGACCGGAAAGAAACAAAAACTTTTTTCATAAAAGATTATACAATTGAAATAGAAGCAATTCCGGCAATTCACGGAGTAAACCCATTAAGTGCGTTGTTTGACGGAAAAGTAAACGGATATTTTTTGACTATTTCCGATAAAAATGAAAAAATTGGGGTTTATATTACAAGTGATACTGTGTATAAAAAACAGATTATCAATTCATTGAAAGGGAAACAAATTGATTTACTCATACCGAATATGGGTGCAGCAAAACAAGGTACTTGGATTATGACTTTGACATTAAACGCTGAAATGTTGAAAAAAATGATTGATAAACTCAACCCAAAATTGTAATTCCGGTGCATTACGGAACTTTTGAACATTACAAAGAACCGGCTGAAACTATCAGAAAAATCAACGACCAACGAATTAAAATAGTGGAAGTTGGAAGTAAAACGAATATTAATTTTAAAGATTGAAATTCTAAAATTTTGAACTAAATTAAAATATGAAAGACAAAGAGATAATAATTCCGAAATTTCTTCGAGAATTGCACGGCGAAAAAACAAGAATGTCGAACCTAATATTGGTATATTCGGCAGGATTAGTTGCGACCGTTTTGTTTACTATGTATTTGATTCCCTTAAAGTTACAATTATGGAAATTGATTTTGGGAGGAACAATAATTTTTGATATTTCAGGTGGAGTAGTTGCAAATTTATCAACATCTACAAATCAATATTTTAGAGATAAAAAAGTGCAGCGTTATATATTTTTGGCAATACATTTTCTACAACCGCTTGGACTTTATTTTGTATTTTCAGATTCGTTCGCATACTTTATATTCATGTTTTTATTTACGATAACAGCTTCATTAATTGTAAATTCGTTAAAAGATACAGAACGACAACAAAATTTCGCTTCATTTTTTATAGTTATCGGAAATATTTTATCACTTTTTTTGGAAGTCGAATCGCTTATAATTTACTTAATAGCAACACTTTACATGATAAAACTAATTTTGGGATTTTCGGTAAGAAGACCATCTTTTACAAAGTCCTGACTTAAAAACTCGTAACGCATCGAAACATTTAACCTTACAGATATATTTCGCTTCAAATATTATAAGAAATTAAATTGAAATTATAGCCAAACGCTAATTGACTATTTTTGACTACGATATGACCAAATATTCAATTGGGAAAAAGTATAATCTACCTAAAATCTGATATTTAGACGTTTTCATACAAACAATGAATACATTTTTTAATTTGCATAATGAAAAAACTATGCCTTAGGCAGTACAGATTTTTTTTTTTAATCTTGATAATTCAAAATTTTAAAGCATTGAATATCAGACTTTTAATAGAATCAGGATTAAACAGAATTTAAGGTTTATTTCGAGAACCGGTCAAAATGTCTTCTCTGAAAACTGATTTATTTGTGTTTTTTCATTACCTTTGTTTGTTGCATCAGATGTCATCAAATTTTTAGTATATGAAAAGGTTGTATTTCTTGCTCATCTTTTTATTGCTTTCATTATCAGCAGTTTCACAAAGCTCTAATTCTGTAAACCCGAATACGAAAGCGAAAATTGACAGTACTTACGAAGCACTGATTAAAAAATACAAAATCACAGGGGCAAGTATCGCCGTAGTGGACAGCGGAAGAATTGTCTATTCAGCAGGTTACGGGTTTGCCGACCGTGATAATAACATCAAGGCAGATGACAAAACCGTTTATCGAATCGGGTCTATAACCAAGTCATTCACAATGATTTCCGTAATGCAATTGCACACATCAGGCAAGTTGAATTATCTTGCTCAGATTTCGGATTACATCACGGAATTTGGCATCAAAGACAGATTCAACTCAACAGAGATGCCGAAAATTGCCGATATGATGTCCCACACTTCCGGTTTGCCGTCGGATTTGTGGAACGGATTTTTTGCAAATATTCCTCCGGAGCAGGAACTTACGATTCAGCAATTGAAAAATGTGTACAGAATTGCGCCAGCCGGATATGCAACTGCTTATTCTAATGTCGGTTACGGATTGTTGGGTGAAGTTATCGAACGGACAAGCGGAAACACTTACGAACACTATTTGACAGAAAATATTTTTAAACCGTTGGAAATGACTTCAAGTTACGTGAATTTTGACAGCCTTAAAAATCACACGTTTTCTGCCGGCTACATCAAGGGGAAAGCGGTTTCCGAACCAAAAATCAGGGATGCTGCCGCCGGACTGATACACAGCAACTCAACGGATATGGCTCACTACCTGCTCATGTTGTTAAACAACGGAAGTTATCACGGTAAACAAATCGTATCCGAAAAATTACTCTCCGAAGCCGAAAAAAATCAACTCGAAAACTTACAACTGTACAACGGCATGGAATACGGTTACGCATTGATGTCCAACAATATAATCGTAGGAAATGCAGACACAAGCCTGCGAGCCGATACCCAGAAATACATCGGACACGGCGGCGACACTTTTGCATTTCATGCCGACTTCGGCTACATACCCGAACTGGGCGTTGGTGCAGTTATCCTGACAAATACCGACAACGGCGCGCTGATAACAAAATGCGCCGATTTGCTTGCAATTTATCTCAAATCCGAAAAACAACTTACCCTGCGCGCGGATCCGACCTCGAACTTTAACAAAAACGAAATTCCGTGTCCGACAGCCGAAATATCAGGCAATTACGAATCGCAATTCGGGTTAATTTCAGTCAAAAATCCGGAAACTGTAAAATTTAAACAAAGCATTGCAAAAATTGTGTTGAAAAAAAATCCGCTGAATGACGTTTACGATGCCAAAGTTTATATTTTCGGATTTATTCCGATAAAAATTCGCAATCAGCAATTTAGTTTTGTAAAAATCGGCGATGAAATATTCCTCAAAGTCAAGCTGCTCAATCTTGGTTTTTCGGAATATATTGCCGCCAAATCTACAACGAACATCGTATCTGAGGCTTGGCAAAAACGAGTCGGAACTTACCATGCAACCGGAATGCTTTTTGATGTGCCGAAAGATTTTCCCTTCGACACAAAGAGCTTAAAGGTGAAAATCAGCATGAAAGACAATTTCTTGATTGTTCGATTCAGAGGCATCAATCGGAATTTACAGACCGATGTCGTCCTCACTCCACTCGACGACCAAAACGCTGTCAGCAAAGGATTTGGGCGAAACACCGGTACCTCAATCACTGTTTTACCAAACGGAAATCTGTTTATCGGCGGCTTTGAAATCGTAAAAAAATAATGACCTATTCCACCCTGCTAAGTGTAAAATGTTTCTACTGTCATGTCAAGCCTCTTCTGACGTTTCCATGTCCTTGCGGACGATGGAAAGTCTTTACTGACCTGCATTCGTCCGAAGGACAATGTAGCGTCATTTCAAAATTGACATGATACTACGTTTCTTTTTACATTTTTTTAAATCAATAGTCTGTACAATACTCCGTTAAATTTTAAGCAGCAATTTTGCCGAAATATAAGAGTTCTTTG
>DYOJ01000286.1 GCA_020720705.1 Acetofilamentum sp. | reverse complement strand
ATTACTGTGTAATTTAGAATTTAAGTCAAAATTTACTGAAATTAACGTGTTTATTTTAATCTATCACAATTTTCAATATTTTATCGCCGCCTAGAATGTCGTCAATTACGTCTAAACCTTCGGTAACTTTGCCGAAACACGTGTGAACGCGGTCCAGATGCGAGGTTGTAGCTCTTGTGTGGCAGACAAAAAATTGCGAACCTCCGGTATTTTTTCCGGCATGTGCCATAGACAATACTCCTCTGTCGTGATATTGATTTCCGCCGCCGGTTTCGCATTTGATTGTGTAACCCGGTCCGCCTACGCCTGTACCTTTCGGGCATCCGCCTTGGATAACAAAACCGGGGATGACACGATGAAAGGTTAAACCGTCATAAAATCCTTGTTTTGAAAGTTTTACAAAATTATCTACTGTTCCGGGAGCATCGTTATCGTAAAATTCGATTTTCATATTGCCCTTTTCGGTGTAAATGGTTCCTGTGGTCATGATTGGTATGTATTAATTTGAAAAAATGTTATTTTTTTTATTATATTAAACCGAATAATAAACATTACATAATTGACTTCTAAAATATAGATTTACAATATTTTAGATTCTGTTGTCTGTAATCTGATGTCTTAAATCTAATATAAATTGTTGATACGTTTATTTGTTCAATCGCAAGAAATAAGCTGAGAGTATGATTTGAAATAAGTTATTATACTTAAAATGTGTTAATTTGAAAATGATTTAATTTATTGATTATAATAGATTTAACAAATTTCAAAAGTATAGTAACCAACCGTTGGCAGTTTAACTATCAATCGTTAGAAACAAATCTAATATCAATATCAAGCCGGAAACAAAAAAGTAATTCTTCCAAATTAGGACATATTATTGAATATCTCTAACTGATGACAAAATCTCATTAACTACTTATTGAGGCGAATATAAACAGAAAACAAATAAACGATTAAACTAAAAAAACAGACTATTTCACAATTTCCAACAGTTCGACTTCAAAAATCAGAGTGCTGAAAGGTTTGATGTCTGCCCCTGCGCCGCGCGAGCCATAAGCCAAATCATAAGGAATGTACAATTCCCATTTTGAGCCGACCGGCATGAGTTGCAGAGCTTCTGTCCAACCTTTAATGACTTGTGTTACACCAAAAACGGCCGGCTGTCCGCGGTCATAAGAGCTGTCAAATGTTGTTCCGTTTATAAGTGTGCCTTTGTAATGCACTTTTACTTTGTCGCTTGCTGCCGGGATTGCTCCGTTGCCGGTTTGTAACACTTTGTATTGTAAGCCCGAAGCGGTCTTTTTTACGCCGTCCTTTTTTGCATTTTCGGCAAGAAATTTTTCGCCTTCTGCTACGATTTCTTTGTGATTTTCAGCTTCTTTATCGTCAAAGAATTTCTGGATAATTGTGTTTGCCTGTTCGGCGTTCATTGTGTTTTGACTTTTGTTAAAATCATCAAACGCTTTGGCTACAGCAAGTGGTTCGATATTGTCAATATTTTGACTTTTCAAATTTTCGGCTATGCTTATTCCGAATGCGTAACTCACTGAATCTTTGTAAGTTTTGAGTGTTACTTTTGAGAGTTTTTGTGCGTCAAGTTCCATGAAAAAAAGTGTAAATGTTAAAGAAATAATTAAAAATTTCATATTTGTTCAATTTATTTGAGGGCGTGAAAATAAAATATAATTTTCTATTGAACAAAAATTCAGCTTTATTTGAACATTTTTTATGTTATTTTTGTGAAAATTTTAATTTTAATGACTACACGTGTTATTTTTTCGGGTTTGTTGCTTTTTTTTCTGGCTGCGTGTATGCGCCCTTCTCAACCGGCTCCGGACTTGCCTGCTTATGAAGATTTTGGCATAAATGCAAATATCCTGAAAGAACTTTCGACCGGAGGCACATCAGCTAAAACCGCATACAATATTACTAATGAATGGGTAAGCCTTTTATCTGACTCTATATTTTTGTGTTTCAATGCGTTTGCTGAATATGATTCGGTGCAGCCGGTTTCGCAGGAGAACGATTTTTGGCTTTGGACAGAAGATTTTGCTTATGCCGACAAAATCTATTCAAGCTCATTGCTTGGTCGTTCAAGAACCGATACAGTTTTTTGGTTTCAATACATCACCGATGACACGTTATACGTTGATTACAAATGGATGACCGGAAAATATTTTATGTTCAACGATTCAGCCTCTTGGCAACTGACGAACCACCCCTTAAACCCAACAAACATGGCGTACGTGTATTCTTCTCAAAACACCTCTACGGGAAATATCAGACAAATCGGATATTCAACCATTCATTTTCGGCTCACGACAGATTCTTCCGTTCCTGAATACCATCAATTTTGGGAATTATTGACCGGTTCGGGCGAATATATTTACATTCAAACAGACAGCCTCACCCGTGCCGGGCGTATCCGATACGACAGTTCATTCGGAGATACGCTCTGGCATTGTTGGGATTCAAATCTGACAGATATTCCTTGTCCTTAATTTTTTGCTGAAAATTATCGGAAATTTTTGCGTCTGTTGCGTTCTTTGGTCAGCAACATCAGTTCGCGTCCCGTTTGTCCTTTCACCGATGTATTTTCGGCTGCGCGTCTAAATAAATAGGGCAACACATGCTTTATCGGACCGTAAGGCACATATTTAGCAACATTGAAACCGTGTTCGGCTAAATTAAAACTGATATGGTCGCTCATTCCGTACAATTGAGAAAACCAAATACGTTTATCATCGTGCGGCATGCCTTTTTCTATCATCAAGTCTGCCAACACTTTTGAACTTTTCTCATTGTGAGTGCCGTTAAAAATCGAGATTCGGTCAATGTGCTCGAACGAAAAACGCAGTGCATCATCGTACGCTCTGTCGGTAGATTCTTTGTCCGGATGAATCGGCGAAGGGTAACCGCGTTCTGCTGCCCTGATGCGTTCCTTCTCCATATATGCACCTCTTACAAATTTTGCACCCACATAAAAATTACCTGCCACTGCTCGCTCGTACCATTTTTTGAGGTGTTCCAACCTGTCATGGCGATACATTTGCCACGTATTGAAAACAACGGCTTTTTCTTTGTTGTATTTTCGCATCATTTCTTCCACCGTTTCATCAATAAAGTTTTGATACCAACTGTCTTCGGCATCTATCAATATCGGAACTCCCACATTGTAAGCCGCTTGGCACAAAGTATTTACACGGTCTTTGAATGCTTGCGCAAGTTTTTGTTCGTCTTCGGTGAGATTGGCTTTGTCTTCGCTTGCTTTTTCCAAAATATAGCTTTGCACAAAAGCAGTCGGTTTGAACACCGTAAACGGAATGTTCGCGTCGTTGCCGGCATTTGCGATAGAGCGCAAGGTTTCTTGCAATGCACTTTCAATGGCGGCTTCGGTTTCGCCGCCTTCAACTGAATAATCCAAAATCGCACTGACTTTAAATTTCTCCAAAACCCTGACCGCCCGCAAACTTTCAGAAATCGTAATACCGCCTACAAAGTGGCTGTATATCGTAGGCTTAACTGCCCACGCTACCGGAAACCGAATAGCGAGTGCAAGTTTTGTAACTCCGGCAAGTGTTTTTTGGATTCCCGGATTTGCCATAATTTTGAATAACCAATATGCTTTGGTCAGGGCTTTGTCCGATTTGCTTCTGAACGCAATTTCGGTGTTTTCGAAACCTATCATTTTATTTTTTTGTTATAAGTGCTTAAAAATTGTATGAAAAATCGTTGCGAATAATATCAGCGCAAAGGTGAATCAATATTTTTATAAAATTTAGTCCAAAAATCATACGCCGATAAATGTTTTTTTCTTAAATTTGGCGATTTATGAAAAGTTATATTTTTGAGGCTGAATCATTAGAGGAATATTGTCAAAAAAGACCGTTTTTTCTTAGTTATTGCAGGAAGTTTGTATTGTAAAATAATGATAAGTAACTGTATAAAATTTGTTGATATAATAAAAATTTCGTATTTTATTGAATATCTATATCTTACAAAAAAATCTAAATACTAACTACTCAATAATCAATATTCAATATTCAATATTCAATATTCAATACTCAATACTCAATAATCAATACTCATTCAATAATTAAAAAGACAATTTTGTCAAAAAAATGTGTTAATGTTTTAACCTCATAAATCTAAGCAAAAATTTCTATAAAATGCACACAT
>DYOJ01000285.1 GCA_020720705.1 Acetofilamentum sp. | reverse complement strand
ATTAAATATTGGGACAATCCCGAAACGCGCGAAAAAGCATTGGAATACATCAGCAAGGCTGAACAGAAATTAGTTAAGCAAAATGTAGGCTTTTTCGGAGCACTCCATACAAGATGTATGATGCAAAGAAATCCGCAATACAACGGACTTGACGGCTTGGCATGGGACAATCTCAAAGCCTTCATAACCAAATACAAGATACCTGTTGCGATAGGAACCGGACTTACCGCAGGGTTAATCACCTATGCAATATACAAGGGTGTTTCAAGAAAAAAAACAAACTCGGCATCATCATCATTACCTGTTAAAAGAAAAAACAATGCAAACGGAAAGTAAATCTATTGAAGCTTTTGAATTTTTCGGTTTAAGCGGAATTGAATCAGATGAAGTGATTATTACGCCTGAAAGATTCAGTGATTATATGAACACTACGCGTTCGTTGAGTTCGGCTATAGATTATGAGCGATTCGAGCATTATGTCTCCGGCTATCTTGGCAGTGTAGGCTTGGGCAAGTTATTCAAAACAAAGGAAGAACGCAAAGAAAACCGACAAGAAAGAAAGGAAGAACGCAAAGAAGAGCGTGCAAATAGTAAGCACAAAGGTTTGACCGTAGCGAAACAGATTTTACAAGTTGTAAACAAGGTAAATCCGGTAACACTTGCCGTTCGCAATGCTTTACGTGCACTTATAGCTTTGAATTTCATAGGTATGGCCTCAGCAATAAATTCAAAGCCAGAACTTCGTAAAAAAGTCGAGGAAATGTACAAAAACATGGGAGGCGAAGTCAAACACTTGACAAACTCAGTGTCTGACGGTGCTAAACGTAAGCCATTGTTCGGCAAAGATTCTGAAAAATACAATGGTTTAGGTTTGGTAACCACAGGGCTTTTGGCATCAGCCGGTGCTTTTATTCTGAAAATTTGGAATTGGATGAAAGAATCTGGCGTGAAAGCGGTAAAATACGTCAAAGATAACAAGATAGGTGAAAAAATTTCTGAATTAAGAAATAAACGAGACGAGTCTAAATCGCAATCTGAAACAGAGGATAAACCTGCAATGATTAACGCACAAGACGACAGCAGCGGGGATAAAGACAAAGATAAAGACAAAGATAAAGACGATGAAGCCAAAAAGAAAAAACGCCGCAGAAATATGATTTTCATAGGTCTCGGAACGCTCGCTGTTGCAGGTGGTTTAGGATATTGGGCTTATTCTTCAAGACACGACAGAACTGTGCATAACAGCGAGAAATTAGCGAAATTAAAACCGCTCGGATACATCAAATTAAAATAAATCAAGAATATCATGCGAGACAGAGAAAAAGCAAGGCGCAATCGCGTATCAATCGAAACCGCCGAAAAATCGAAATCGAAATCGAAACCAAAATCACAAAAAACGATACAAACCAAAGCAGAGGATGTATCGCAAGAAATTGCATCGGAAAATGTTGCAACTGAAACAAATACAGAAGTTTAATTTTCAAAAATCAAATACAATGGGAAACAAAACCGCCGTAAAATATAAATCGGCAAAAGACGGATTACTAGGAGGGCTCATCGACCTCGAATCCATACAAAAGGAGTTTCCGAAAGCTGCTGCCGTAGTCGGTGGTATTGTCATCGGAAGATACGTGAACGGAATGCTTGATAAAATTATCATGTCGAAGACTGTTGAAGGTCTTATGGGCGTGGAATTACAAGCGAATGTAGCGAAATGGCTGAAACCTGCACTTGTAGGTATCGCCGGATTTGGAGTGATGGCTTACGGAAAACGGGAAAACAGCACAATCATGCAGAACATAGGTCTCGGCGTAGCAGGTTATGGTATTTCAGGTGTGTTTTCGGCTATTACCGCGAAAAATCTGCTTTCAGGGCTCGGAGCTTCTGACGAAGAATACGTGATGCTCGATGCAAACGGAAATCGTATCGGAAATATCGACATGAAACAATTGTTGCCGGATTTGGAAACGCCCGAATATTCAGGCATCGCAGGTCAAAACGTGGAATATGCTATCATGGACGGCACGGCAGAACTTCCATTGACATTATTAGACGGAGCTGAAGATGAAGATACTCCGATGATAATGAACGGAAACGAATTACCCTTGATAATGGACTAATCTGGCGTGTTAAGATAACAAACTCAGAAAAAAATCAAAATCAAAATCAAAATCAAAATCAAATAAACATGACAAACGTAGCAGGATTTTTAGGCTCAGTAGAAGTCGGAAATTACGACGAAAATTTTATTGACGGATTGGATTCCGTAGATGATTTGCTTGATGTTGTAGCCGGTCTCGGCGCAATTGCAACAAATCGAAATGTAAGCGCAGCAGCTCGTACCGCCGCCGTAAAAGGTCAGGCAAAAGCAGGAGCAAAGGCAAAGGCAAAAAGCAAAACAGCTCCTAAGGGCGTGCGCGGTGCCGAAAATGAAAACAAAAACACAAGTCTTAAAACGTTGATGGAAAATCGCATCGGCGATATAAAAGACAAAGCAGTTCGTGAAAGTCTCATTGAAGGTAATCTTACCGTAGTCGATGGCGAAATTTATTCTGCGAAAAAAGCAATTGCGGAAACGAAGCTCATGGAGCCGAAGGATGCTCGGAAATTAGGTGTGAGAAGCATAAATAAGGCGCAATTGGACAACGGTACCGTTATGATTGTAACGCATATCGCAATTGAATCCGGTATTACATCGGGGACATCACCAGTAGAGGATGAAAATGCACTCGACGTGCAATACAAAGCAGTCAGCAACTCAACGGACAAAACGTTATTGCTTGCAGAGTTCAATTTGTTCCAAAATCGTAAGCCGTTACAAGTGAACGTGCCGATTGCATCATTTCTCTACAATCAAACCACTGAACCGGAAGGATTCATGCGTTTGGAACGTCCTTTCATCATTCAAAACTCCGAAGATATTGATTGCCGCGTAACCGCTCCTGACGGCAAATCGTATGCAGCAGGAACATATTTGCGCGTGCGTTTCAAAGGCGGTATCACCGTGCCTCGCGGTTGGACTATAAAATAAGCGTTGGTCGCGCAGAGGGTCGTTCGCTTTCAAAACGTTCGGCTCTCTTTTTTTTATTTTTTCATAACGTAAAAATACAGAAATGTTAGAAAATACGGAAAATCTTGAATTGCAAATCATTAAATTAGATGTTGTAAGTGCGGGGCAAATTGTAAAATCATTGTCGGTACGAAGTCGCGCCGAACACAAGAAAATTAAGGGTTTGGCTATCCTGTCGAAAGGCGGATATACAGCTGCCGAAGTGCAAGGCTTATTTACGATAAAAGTTGATAAGAATCAAATCATCTCGGACGGTGAAGTTCCTAAGTTTTTGTTTGAGGTTACTCATTCCAAAAGTTTGTACGAAAATGCCTACAAATGCGATGTTAATATCAACACAAGCGATATTGATATCCAATACACAGACGGTTCGCCTTCTGTTGGCTTTTCAGCTTATTCCGTGAATTTCATTTTGATTTGCGAAAAGAAAAAGTAATCCATGATACACGTTCGCGACATATTGTACACTTTGCCACCGATAGAATACGTCTATTCATTTCGCTTACCTTCAAACATCGGAGTTGTGAAGCGGATGGGATTAGTAATCTCAAATCCGGCAAGTGTAATGTCATTAATATCGCCTTACGGCATCAACGATATACTGTCGTATTCGCTTATTTTCAACGAAAAAGATTACGCTATCGTTAATAAAAGTGTAGCCATTCTGGGAATGGCGGATTCTGTTGCGTTTAATCCGAAAGAATTTGATTCATTCAGATTTGACAATGTAATGAATATCGTAAATGCTAACGTGAAAAACAATGCAACACATCGGTTAATTGTTCGAACTGCTGATAACTTACCTACGATTACAACAATGTTCGGCATTGGAATAATTGTGCATATTAAGGTTTTATTTGAATATTGATTGATATGATTAATGATATTGTTCTTCAAAAAAAAATAAAGCACGCCGTAAGCGTAATGCAATGCCGAGATTACAGCATTGACGAAATTACGCTGACCGTACGCCATACAATCATTGATACTAATGTTTTCGATGACAATACAGTATCTATAATTAATCAAGACGAAGTTGAACAAGACATAACGGCTCGCACGGTAATAACAGCTGAAGATAATATTGTCAGTTTTACAAAAAGCAATTTCAAGCAGAAATTAAGCGGACAAA
>DYOJ01000284.1 GCA_020720705.1 Acetofilamentum sp. | reverse complement strand
TTGAACGTTATGAAACTCTGTTTTTACAGCCCGATTTGACGGACGAAGAGGAAGATGAACTTATGGATTTGAAGCTGTATTTCAAAGATTTACCTCAATTTTTGTCGCCCGAACTTTCGGTTAAGTTACATCAAATTCACACCGCAAAATCAAGTGCAAAATGATAAATGTAACAAAATCGCAACCCGCACCCGCTTGTCTTGAAGCTGAAAAAGCAAAAAATAACGGAACATATCTGTGCGGCGATGTTTTTGAGCGGATTCATGCTGATTTTCACGGGAAATGCTATATTTGCGAACATTCAAAACCGACAAAAATCAACGTAGAACATTTTAAACCGCATTATCAGGGTAAGAATTTAGACAGAAAATTCGATTGGAATAATCTGTTTTATGCCTGCGCGCACTGCAACGGAATAAAGTCGTCCGATGAAACCGAGTATCTAAATTGCACATACTCCGAACACAAAATCACGGATTGGATTCATTTTGACATAAAACCGTTTCCGAAAGAATTAGTAAAAATTTCGGCTTTAAAGGACGATGAACTTGTAAAAAATACAGTTTTTTTACTGAATCAAGTCTATAATTATCAATATGCTGAATCGAAATTTACGCCCACTAAGGAAGCAGCAAATAATTTAAGAAAGATTTTAATAACAGAAATAAAGTCATTTGTGAGGTTATTGGAAAAATATTTTGAAGATTTAACTGATGAATCGGATAAAATCGTTTTAAAAAGAAAAATTTTAAAACACGTTAAAAATCCGAAATCGCCATTTTTAGCGTTTAAACTTCGGATAATTCAAGACAATTACGAGTATCGGAAAGAATTTCTTTCATAACTCAACACTCACAACTCATAACTCAACATTCATAACTCAAAAAAAATGTTCACCCATATACAATATATTTTAGACAGCATAAAAGATAGCGAACTAAAAAGAATATCGCAAAAAGTAATTGATTCACAGCGTATTACACCCGAAGAAGGCTTATTGCTTTTCGAGAAAGCCGAACTTGGTTTGCTCGGAACGTTGGCAAATTATATTCGCGAAAAGCGACATGGTAACTACGTGTATTTCAACCGAAATTTCCACATCGAGCCGACAAATATCTGCATTTACAACTGCAAATTTTGCTCTTATGTGCGCAAAATCAATCAGCCCGGCGCGTGGGAATATTCGCTCGAAGATATTTTGCAAAAAGTGCGTGAGTATGACGGTAAAGCGGTAACCGAAGTCCACATTGTGGGCGGCGTACATCCGAAACGCGACTTGCACTACTACGGCAATATGTTGCAGGATATCAAAAAGATACGCCCCGACTTGCACATCAAAGCATTTACAGCGGTGGAACTTGAATTTATGATTAAAAAATCGAAATTCACACTCGCCGAGGGTTTGCGTAAGTTGAAAGAATACGGCTTGGATTCCATCCCGGGCGGCGGAGCTGAAATTTTTCACCCTGACATTCGTTCGCAAATCTGCGATGAAAAATCTTCAACCAATATGTGGCTCGAAATTCACGAAACGGCTCATAAAGAGGGCATTCCGTCCAACGCAACCATACTTTACGGGCACATCGAAAACTACGAACACCGCATTGACCACCTCGAACGCCTGCGACAATTGCAAGACCGGACAGGCGGTTTCAACACGTTTATTCCGCTCAAATACCGCAGTGCGAACAATACGATGACAGAAATCGGAGAGGTTCCGGCTATCGAAGATTTGCGAAACTATGCCGTATCTCGCATTTATTTAGATAACTTTTCGCACATCAAAGCCTACTGGGTAGGTATCGGAAAGCAAATTGCGCAACTCGCTCTGGCTTACGGAGTTGATGACATTGACGGCACTATTGACGACAGCACGAAAATCTATTCCATGGCCGGTGCAGAAGATAAAAATCCGACTTTAAGCACTGAAAATTTAGTTCAACTTATCAAACAAGTCGGCAGAATTCCGGTGGAGCGAGACACGCTTTATAATGTCGTAAAAAAATATGAATAATCATAGGAATTAAGAATTAAGAATTAGGAATTAGGAATTAGGAATTAGTCATTCTTAGTTTTTTATTCAGTTTCAATCGAATTTCAACAGAATTTCTACTGAATTTCCATTTTTTTTTAACAAAATTTCAATCGAATTTCCAAAAATATTCAAGTCAAAATTTTGTTATATTTTAAAATATTTCAACAAGTTACGAGATTTCATTCAAGCACTGGGTATCAAAATAATTTTTTTTTGAGTTTTATTAAATCTAAAACAACTAATTTTGCTTAAAATTTCATCGCAATGGGTATAAGGGACAGTTTTTTATTCAACAAATTATTTCTGAAAAATTTAGCCATCGCCGGAGTTGTCGGTGTGGTGGGTTTGATGTTGATTTTTGTTTGGCTTGGTATTTACACAAATCATGGCGAAGCTTTATCCTTACCGAATTTTGAGGGTTTGGACATTCGTCAGGCACGTGAAATAGCTGAAGAGAAAGGCTTAAAGCTCGAAATTATAGATTCAGTTTACACCGCACCGGGGCGAAGAGGTTCGGTTATTGACCAAACTCCTCCCAAAGATTTTAAAGTTAAGGAAGGACGAACTATTTTTGTTACCATAATATCCTTTTTCCCCGAAATGACAACCCTCCCAAAACTCAGCGGATTGTCAATGGTACAGGCAAGAGCTGATATTTTGACAAACGGTCTTCGAATCGGTCGAATTTCTTATGAGCCTTGGAAATACGATAATTTGGTGAAAAAAGTTGTTTTCAACGGAGAGCTGATAAAAGAAGGTGACCCAATTGCAAAAGGTTCAGTTTTAGACCTTGTGCTTGGCGAAACTGATAATCTTGAAAATTCTTTATGCCCGGACTTGTTCGGATTGACTCAAAACGAAGCGTCATTCAGAGCTGCTGAGAAAATGTTGAACATCGGGGTTGAGGTGTATGACAAAACTGTCAAAAATTTTATGGACTCGGTAAATGCACGCGTAATCAAACAAAGACCTAACGATGGAGTCTCCATGAAACCGGGTGATGAAATTGATATTTGGCTGAGTCTGAAAGTAGATACAACTTATATTGAAGATGACGATTCCGAAAGTCCTTAATAATCAATCTGTCTTGATTGTAGGAGGAGCAATGCGAAATGTCGGGAAAACGACTTTGGTAACACGAATTATTCAGAAGTTTTCTACTCAATACCAGATTATCGCTCTGAAAATCAAGACGATATACCCGAATGACGATTTTTTTCACGGGAAAGAACGCCGACCGCTACTCAGAAATTTTGAGATAGAAGAAGAAACGTCAAAATCCGGAAATGCCGATACCATGCGTATGCTGAATGTCGGTGCGCATAAGGTCTTCAAAATCAGAACTTCTCACGAATTTTTGCAACAAGCGTTCGAGCAGTTTATGACTAATTTTTGTGACCGTAACAGTCTTTTGATTTGCGAATCTGTAAGTTTACGGGAATTTTACCAACCGAATGTGTTTTTGATGATTATTTCGACAAATTCAGAACATATCAAACCCAGCGCCAAACGGCTGCTATACCATGCCGATGCCCTAATCACAACAGACGGTTCGGAACATGATTTTGATTTAAACCGTCTTGTTGTAAAAAATAATGTTTGGGTGTTAAATTAGCTTCAATTCCGATACAACTTCTGCACTTACTTTGAAAAAGATGTCGGCTTCTTCACCTTCGAGCATTAATTTATTTTCAGTCAATTCCATAACCGTCAAACCTTTGTGCTCGCCATAGATAAATGCTTGTTTTGTAGGATTTAAGTGTATGATTGTTACTGTTTTGTTATTAACTTTAATTTGCTCCAGAATACCTGAAATCGCACTGCCGTTGTTATAATCAAGCTGTAAATCCTGAATAATTTTGTTTGCACCGCGTTGCATATTCACTATTTTGGGTTTTGTAGTCAATTTAATTTCACGAAAAACAGAGCCTTCTGTAAGAACTAATTTTTCGAGGATTCCGCTTTTGGAATATTCGCGGTCTGTAATTTTTGAGGTCTCGACAAAAAACAGACGGTCTTCGCCAAAAGAATCTTGTGTGAAAAGCGATTCAAAAAAACTTATTATTGCCATGATTTGAAGTATTTATTGGTGCAAAAGTAACTATTTATGTCTGATAACGAAAACGTTTGCACCTATTTTTAGGCATAATTTTGAAAAATGTAACGATTATTATATTAG
>DYOJ01000283.1 GCA_020720705.1 Acetofilamentum sp. | reverse complement strand
TGCCGAATTAAAATCAATTACGATGGAACAGTTAGCAAGCAAATCGATAGATTTATCCGTATTTTCAATTGCGGATATCGTATCAGGGACAGACGGGACGAAGGGAAAGTCTGGCGAGGCAGATATCCATTATGCTTTAAGAGACGAAAAATGGTGCGCAAATGACCGTAAAGTTGTTGTGCAAATGGAAGTAAACCGTTTATTCCATCCGGACAATTTTAATGGTACCAGTAATAGTTTTGCCAGATTTTGGGTTTACGGCAAACGAAAATACAGTTGTGTGTGGGCACGCTATACGACAAACCTGACCGTAAACGATTTAAGATTTAAGTTCGGAGTTTATCAAAAAAATGATAATTATAATGATGTCCTTTTCTATCAGTATTATCCAACCAATGCTTACAATATTGATATAGTCAGAGAGGCAAGAGAAATTGTTATTTATACAGAGCAGGTGGAGTCGGTAGGAAAAGTTCCGGCAGCATTTTTGGTCGATTACTACTGCAAAGTAACAAGTCGAGGAGTTGACGGGCGATTTGTAGAATTACCACACTCAAAATTTAATCTTTATGATTAAGAGGCTTAAATCAATCGTGTTTATAATATTCGTTTTCTTTTCATGCGCTGTTCTTGGGCAATCAGCACTAAAAGTGAGTGCTGACGGAGGTATCAATTCAGGCACCGTTTACACTTACCCGAACAGCGGATTTTACCATACTCCCGGTTTGATGTATCAGTTTGGTTTGAAATATGAATATCCGATTTTGAAAAAAATGAGCCTTATAGCCGGTCTTGATTTTTCGTCAAAATACCGCGATCTTCATACTCATACTAACAGTTATAATTATCCAATAACCAATCAGTTATCTTATGATTACATTGGTATGTTGGGTTATAAAACCGGTAATAAAACGGAAATAATACTGGGCGGCTACTATCAGAATATGTTAAAATGTGATGATGAAAATTTTAACAACGAGACAATAGGCATTCGGTTTCAGTTGAATATCAAACTACTGAAAACAATTGAAACAGGTGTTGTTCTGTACACTGATGTAACTCCATCAGTAACCGACCTCGTGTATATGACACATCACATGTATAACTACGGTGCTATGTTCGAGTTGGAATACAAACTGTTTGAATTTAAGCGCAAGTAACACAATGTTTTATCTCTGCCGTATTTATTTGCGGCAGAGATTCTTAGAACAGCGTATGCCGAAAAGCTGAGAAAGAGTAGTCGAAAAAAGTAAAAAAGA
Source organism: Acetofilamentum sp. (assembly GCA_020720705.1). Taxonomy (GTDB): domain Bacteria; phylum Bacteroidota; class Bacteroidia; order Bacteroidales; family JAADGE01; genus DYOJ01. Next base: position 2,982 of record DYOJ01000283.1, on the reverse strand, counting down.
AATCCGGTAATGAAAAATACCAACGTCATTAACAATTTAACGAAAAAGGAGGTACTATTATGAACCCGTTAATGATATTCAAGAGTTTTTTAAATGTCTTGCACTCTGTTGAAGATGTTCAACAACACACAAATAATCAAAATCTTACAGTTGTAAAATACTTCATTTTAGTTCTTTAATCATTTTTTAAAAATTCTTTTAAAATCAAATTTTATGAATTTTAAAATCAAATTTATGTTGCTCATATTTGCAGCAAGCACCGTATTTTTTTCGGCATGTAACAAAACCGAGTTACCTGACGATGCAGAGCTATCAACGTCCAAAAATACAAAATGGAATAATACGGAAATGTTTGCAGCAAAAACATTCTCAGTCGTAAATATGAAAAAAGCATACAGCAAGTTGGGCTTAAAATCCGACTCAATAAATGCTAACGCCTTTTATGTCAAACTAATACCTGCGACTCCCGAAGATATTCGTTTGATAGAATCGGATACCTTCAATGTAATTTTCGATTATCCCTTGGATGTTTCGATAAATGTGAAGGGGACCGGCACAGTCGACACATTTCTGAACCCGAGATATTTGATAGTTGATGATGTTTCACAGATACCCGACATGTCCTACGAAATCAAAGACGAACTCTATCTTCCGAATACGGACGAAGACGGCAAAGCGATTGTTACCGCAATGATTCTCAGCGGCGAACTTGAGGAGCCGGCAGACAAAGACACCACTGAGGTTATCGAAGAAAACAAAGCCGGTTGGATACCCAAGCTCACAATAAAAGTGAATAACGGAACGACAGACGTCCCATTGCAAGACATGCGCATCAGAATCGGGCTGTATTACGACCGCACCGATGCAAACGGTGTCGTAAAAAATACGAGGCGACATTACGGTAAGATTGATGTATTCGGGCGTTTTGAAAACAATTCTGTTACCGTGCGAAAAGGTTTGACGGAAATTGCAGCCATAGACCGATACGATAAAATTGCAGACGACGTGTCTCAGTCGGACTACATGCGCACGCTTAGTATAAAAAAATCGAGCAACGAATCTATGTGGATGAAAGCCACCTGTTTTGAAGCCATAAGGCGATACAACGCCTATTGTGTCGGCAACGGCATTGCCCAAGCCTCAAACATTAACCTGTGGATAACACCCGTAATCGGCAGTAGAGCCGCCGCTCCGCTGTTCCACGTGTTCGATGATATTTCGACAACATTTTTTAAGTCAATGGCTGAGTCGTTTTTAGTAAATTCGCTCTCATTTACTACAACATTTATTGCAAATCTTATCGGCTCGCATCTGGAACCCGATATTGTTATCGGAGACTTTTCGACTACCATGACCGGAGAGTTGCTCGTGTTTCACGAACTCAGCCATTACAGCCATGCCATTAAGCGCGGCAAAACGTTTTGGCACAATATAGTAGCCGGCGAAATCAGTTGCATGGCACTTGCCGACGGAGACCCCTATGGCGACGGCACGCAACCTAACGCCACACTTGCATCTTATATTGGATTGGCTGAAAGTTGGGCAAATTTTATGGAAGCAACAATCGGAGCGCATTATTCGCACGGCACCTCGGCAGAAGGTTTTAAGCCCCGGACGATTCCGTTCAGTCCCTCCCACGGTGGGATAGGTTGGTTCCCCGTCGGCGTATATTGGGATATTTTGGATAATTCGCCTACTGAAAGTGAGATACGTTTGCTTGATAGCAACAATAGTGTTATAGTAAAAGGTTTTGATACGTTTAACGGTCAAGGTAATGGTATAACAGTAAGCAGTTTGTATAATTTAATGACAAATTCAAGTTGCAATTCTGTTACGAATTTCAAGACACTGTTTAATCAACAATATCCGACTTTAACAACACAAAGCAATTTATTATTTTCGTTATATGCTTACTAAAATAAAGGAGAAAATTAAAATGAAAAATATATTATATTTCAGCGTTTTATTTATTGTAATTATAAGTATAACGGGGTGTCCGATTCCGTTCGAAGATGTGAGAACCGGATGTTTTTTCAGTACAAATGATTACAGTTATTATCCGCAAAAAGATACTTTTAAGATTGGGGACACTTTATGGTTAAAGTGGTCATTTCCGAAAAAGTTGAAAAATGATGAAGATTTTGATGTTACTTTTGAAGATGATTCTCTGGAATGCTTTATAGATATACAACTTAGTAAATTAAATGATTTACCTGATACTACGTTCACTACTGTTGCATTCGTTGATTCAGAATATGACTTGTTTTTTAGAAAAGGCAGTTCAATACCTCACAAACCTACCTTTTATTTTGTGTGTGATAACGAAAGTCAAAAATATGTGAATGAATTTGGTTTTTTGTTGCGAGATACAGGTAAAATGGTTATTAGAGGTGTAGGTTACAAAGAACATTTATTGATAGGAATTGAAAAAAGAATAAATGAAAAATACAACAGTATTTTTCCAAGTTTCTATTCCACCTTTGAATCCACCGGCGAGGGTTGGTTCCAATTTGAAGTAACAGAATAACACACACGCACACAGGCTTATGTAATAAGGGACATTTGCCTGTGTTTACGTTTATTTTTTAATACGCAATATCCGATTTTAGTTACACAAAGCAATGATTTATTTTCACTATACGGTTATTAAAATTTAAGTAACTATTCAGCCGCTATAAACAACTGATTGATAATAACTTATAAATATTATTTTCTTATATCAACAGTATAAAATTTGAGAACTTATTTGTAACTGATTGATTAACAATTAATTAAAATTTAGTTAAAATATGTTAAAGTTTTATAGATTTTTATATCGTGTTGATAATCAATTGTTTTAAAAATCAAGAGCGGCTGAATAGTTAGATATTTATTCATTTTTTTATAATTAATTTTTTATGAAATATAAAATCAAATTTATGTTGCTCATATTTGCAACAAGCACCGTATTTTTTTCGGCATGTAACAAAACCGAACTTGTTG
>DYOJ01000282.1 GCA_020720705.1 Acetofilamentum sp. | reverse complement strand
CCTACTGCAATTTCGCGATAGAAATTATTGAATTTGAATATCGCCCCGGTTCTGTCATCGCTCGCATTGATAGCCCAAATATTACCGGCATCCACAAAAATTGCACCTTCCAACAACCAAAACACTTTTTGACGATATTCGATATTAAATTCACCTTTTATGTCGGCAGTTTGGTTTGGGAATACATCAATATAAACAGGTAAACGATACGAGCCGGGACCAAGCGTTCGGACTTGCCAAGCGCGAATACCGTTGGCACCTCCGGTATAATATTTTTCACCAAACGGAACAACATTCAAATTTCCGTAGGGGAATATTGCACCGAGAAACCCTCTGAAAACAATTTTATTCTGTTTTCCGGTTTTACGGTAATAACGAAAATCTACATCTAATTTTGCAAATTGCGCAAAACTGTTTCCGGCGACTTTGTATGCTCCGTCTGTTTTGGCTTGACCGGACAGCAACATATATGCATAAAGTGAATTTCCGGCTATTTTTCCGTTCATCCGAACATAGATTTGATTACGCGAATTATTTCCCGAACTCGTTTGATAGGTTAAACTGTATGCTGAACCTAAAATTAAATGGTCTTCATAACTTTCATACAATTTGTAACGATTGATATAATTCAAAAACGCTTCCGATGGATTTCGCAGACGAACCAAATCAAAAAGTAAAGGACGGACGGTATGTTTAATTTCCGGCGATGTGTTCCAAAAATATCCAAAAGACAAACCTGCAACTTCACGTTTATAATCGGGGCGGGCGAGTAAATTCAGATTTGCATTGATAATGGTTTTCGGATTATTTTTCTTTATAAATTTAGTCATGTCTCCGGGCGCAAAAAGACGAGGAAATTCGAGTGAAACATCGGCTCCGATTTCATAACTGTTGAAAAAAGCCAAACTTGTTTCTTCAGTATTATCCTGAGAACCTGCTTTTCGTTCCAAAGCTCCCTTTAATTTAACATCCAATAATTCGGCGTTTTTAAAAATATTTTTGTGTGAATAGATAACATTCCCGGCTGCACCGATATCGCCGGAGGTATTTGTCGCTTCGAGTTCGGACGTGAAGGATTGCTTATCGTTCATGGTCAAACGAATATTACAGTCTAAATAGCCGTAAGAGCTGTCAGCTTTCGGAATCACAATTTCGTCAAAATCAATATTGGCAATCTTGATAATTTTCATGGATGACAGGTATTTATAAGTTGCCTTTACATCGGCGGTACAATACAGCGAATCAGAAAAAACGTAAATACCTTTGACTATGGATGCCGGTTTCAACTCATCATCGGTATTTCTTAAAAAACGGAAACTATTGCCTTTATCGGTTCCTAACACAAAGGTATCCATAGAGGTATTGTAACGTTCGGTATCGGTCAATGCAGCCTTAGGGTCGTAATTCGGATAAATATTTACATAGCGAATTTTATATTGTTTATGAGATATAATTTCTTTATTTTCAATTGGTTGTTTTAATATCATCCGAATATCCGAAGTGTGATTTCCGTTTATGGTATCTATGGAAAACCAGATATAATCTTTAGAAAATTTGTAATAACCTTTGTTTCTCAGAGTTTCATAAATACGCTGACGTTCACTTTCGAGCAGACTTACATCAAGCAAAATATCTTTTTTCAACAACGTATTTTCGGCAATATCAGGATTGTTTTTCATAAACAGAGTGTCGGTACTTTCAGGCACAAACGACCGAACTGTATAGGGAGTATTCGGACTTACAGTGTATATGACTTTCCGTTTTTTTCGACCGTCAGGTACATCTTTCACCCGAACGGTAGAGGTATAAAAACCTTTGTTTTTGAGGTAAATATTTATCTGTCTGATATTTCGATATTGGTCATTTTGTTTAAAAAGCACCGGAGCCTCACCGGCTTTGCGTGTCCAATGCAAAATATTACAATCTTTGGATTCAATTTTATCTCGTTTTATCTGCACTTTCTTCAAGCGTTTATCAATAGTGAGATATTCTGACGAATTTTTTTCGAATTTATCACGTTCTTCCCTCATTTTTCTTAGTTTCGCCTCTAAATTTTCTGTTTTTGTTTCTTTTTTATATAAACATTTATACGTTCGTCTGAAATTTTGGTCTTCACTGATAATCATTTCCTGACCTACGATACCCGTACGTTTATGAAGCCATTGTTGCATAATTCGGCTTTTAATTTCAAGGTCTTCAATACGTTCAATTTGCTTTTTGTAGGCTTTTGAATTTTCTTGAGTTTCACGATTTTTTTGGTATAATTTATCTATTCGATTATCAATACGTTCCTTTTTTTTAGTATATTTTTCGACCGCATTTTCGAATGCATCTTTGCTTCGCAGTGCATAGAAACGGGTTCCGATTCGCATAAAAAACAGTTTTGAGTTTGGCACAGGTCTGATAAGATACAACAAATCAGACTCGGTAAAATTATACCGCACCGAGTCATTTTCCGGAACAATAATCACTTTATTTTGGGTCAGCAAATATTGTCCTTCAACAAGATGTTTTGTAGGACTACATGCCGAAATCATTACAGATGTAACAGCTAAAGAAGCCCAAAGTATATGGAGCAAAGCCTTCATTGAGTTTTCGGAATTTTGTTATTTTAGGATATCCAGAATATCTTGCTCAAGGTTTTTTATAGGCTTCTCGGTTATTCGCCCTATCTCAACGCCGTTTCGTTCAAAAACAAACGTAGGGACACGTTCAAATTTAACCTCAACGGATTTATCAGACATTTTAGCTTTATTCACGGCAATCATTGTTAAATTACTGAGATTAAAATTGGTCTGGTCTATGATTTTGAAAAAACGAGGCAATTCCCTCCGCGTATCAGGGCACCATGATGCGAGAATTATTGTTATTTTGGTTTCATTTAGTTTAGAAGCCTGCAATCCGTCCAAAACTTTGTCATTCGGATTGTAAGTCATATATTCCGGCTCAAACCACTCTTTAAATTGTCGCTTTTCAAAGGCTTCGCGCGTACATTCGCCGAACAATACTTTTTGATTTGAAGCTTCATCTTTCATAATTCGGTTCATTTTTTTTGAAGTTCCGCAAGCCGTCAAAGCAATTGCAAACACTACGAGAATCAATATTTTACCCATATTTAACTATTTTTTCTGCTTGATTGATAATTTTCTGCTAAAATATGTATATTTACGGAATCAATGTCCATAAAAATTTTAAAAAATGAAATCAGAAAAAAAAGTAGCCATTGTGCTTGCCGGTTGCGGCGTATTTGACGGTTCGGAAATCCACGAAGCAACCATGACTATGTATGCCGTCAAAACACTTGGTGGAGTATATGATATATTCGCACCGGACATAACTCAGCACCATGTAATCAATCACAGAACAGGCGAAGAGATGCCCGAAATAAGAAATGTGCTGACAGAATCCGCTCGCATTGCACGCGGAAAAATCCGTCCGCTTTCAGAACTTAACATGACAAATTATGACGCATTGATGCTGCCGGGCGGATTCGGTGTTGCAAAAAACCTATCTGATTTAGCGTTCAAAGGTGCAAATTGCAGTGTAAATAAAGAACTCGAAAACAGTATCTTACAAGCCTATCATCTTGGTAAACCGATAGGCGCACTGTGTATTTCGCCCGCAGTAATTGCTCGCGTATTGCAGGGTGTAAGCGTAACAATCGGGCAAGATTCCGAAACAGCTCAAACCATTGAACAAATGGGAGGCACACATATCACAACCGGACACGGACAAGTTATCACCGACCACAAACACAAACTTGCAACAACACCTTGCTATATGCTGGATGCCCAAATTACAGATATTGCAGAAGGCGCACTAAACGTAACAAAAGCCGTTTTTGAGATGATATCCTGACTACCTTCTATTGAGTTCTATTTATTACTATTCCGTAATACGACCTTACAAAGTATAATTGTTTGTTATTGTTTTTGTAAGCTGTTGATTTACTGTAAGTTATAACGGGAATTATTTTAGATTAGTTCGACTTTACGAAGTTAAAGATTTCGGCAAAGTTTGTGCTTAGAATAGTTTAGCGTGGACGCTAAACGCAAATAGAAAATGCTTAGCGTGGACGCTAAACGCAAATAGAAAATGCAATAAGCGTCCACGCTTTTCTTTTGCCGGCATAACTTCGTAAAGTAGAATTAGAAAATTATACTGAAAATGGAATAATTTGAAAATGTGATAATGTGATAATTTTCTGATTATTAAGTTTTTAATAAAGTATAAATGTAAAGAAATCA
>DYOJ01000008.1 GCA_020720705.1 Acetofilamentum sp. | reverse complement strand
ACTATTTAGTTGAACCTTAAACGAATAAACGATTAAACGTATAACCAAAATGATTCTTAAATACTGAAAATAAACTAATTATAATATAATCATATATCGAACTCAGGTCTTCAAATTAACACTGTACAAATATGGCTTGCCTCATAAAATAGGTCGAAGACCTTAGATTTACGCTTTTTTTGGGCTGTTTAACGTTTTTTAGTTTCCGGCAATGTGTTTTCATCGTATCTTTGCCTAAAATCAGAAGTTTGAGAACTTTATTTATCATTATTGTATTCCTGACTTATGCAGGACAATACCTTGAAGCACAAGACGTATTGCAGATTACCGCACGCATCACCGATAGTCAAACCGGAAGGCACATCCCGAATGCTTCGGTTACAAATCTGAAAAAACGGGTTGTAATCCAAACAGATACCTCCGGTTATTTTCACTTAACCCTCTTGCGAACAGATGTGTTACGAATTTCGGCAGTCGGGTATGAAACGGAATACATCGCTTTTGCTGATACAACTATCACCGGAAGCTCTATCCGGAATATAAAAATGATGCCCAAAGTTTACAACCTTCCCGATGTAGATATTTATGCCGCGCGTTGGAACGATTTTGAGTTCGATTTTGCTCATACCGAAATCCCGAAAGACCCTCAGCAAGGCTTAATTGAGGATTGGTTTCACACCATAGTCTCCGAAGAGGAGTTGAGAATGTTGGCGGCGGCTGCATCTGCCGGTATCCCGATTAATTACACCTCCGACCGTCAAAAGCAAAAAGAAAAAGTTGAAGCACTCATGCGTTCAGAATATCAACACGACCTTGTTCAGTTAAAGTATAATTCGGATTTTATTATGCAAACAGTTGATATAAAAGAAGATGATGTAACAGATTTTATGAAATTTTGCAATTTTAGTCGGGAGTTTATTTTGAGTGCTAACAAATACGATTTAATTGTGGCTGTAAAACAAAAATACAACACTTACAAAAAAAACATACAGCCCGGGTTTTAATATGTTTGAAATCAAAAACTTATTACGATATTATTCCTATAAAATTTTTGCTCAACACAAATTCGGGCATGGAATTCACTCGCCGTTTTTATTCGATTTTATAACAGACATACTCAACGAGCAGGGGAAATGGTATGCGCAAGATTCAATTATCAGCATACGAAAAAAAATGTTCCAAAATTCTGAATATCATAAAATTATACAATATAAAATATTTTCGGAAAACTCTAAATCGTCTAAAAATATCTCGCCTAATCAAATAACAAATTCACTATTTCCTACTAAGTTCGAAAATTTGCTTTTTCGGATTGTAAAAAAATTCAACCCCCGAAATATCCTTGAATTAGGAACTTCATTCGGTCTCGGAACATTTAATTTGGCAATCCCAAATCCCAAATCAAAAGTGCATACGTTTGAACAATGTCAAAATACGGCACATTTTTTTGCCACACTGTTTGAACAACTGAAATTGTCTAATGTCACGCAATATACCGGAAATTATTCCGAACTGTTGTCTGATATTTTCCCCGAAACCAATAAGGTTGATTTAATTTTTGTAAATAATCACCTTGGCAAGCAACCTATAAAAACTTTGTTCGAACTTTGTTTGCCTTATTGTCATCAAAATTCTATTTTTTTGTTCGATAATATTCACAGAACCGCAATTGCAACATCAAATTGGACACAAATAACAGAACATCAGAGCGTTACGCTATCCGTAGATTTGTTTAGATGTGGGTTGGTTTTTCTTAATCCGGATTTGTCGAAGCAAAATTTTATCATTAAATTTTGAGATTTATGAAAAAAAATTTGTAGTTTGAGGAAATTTGTTTAATTTCATGCAAAATATATTTCATGAATTTTGATTTAAGCGACGAACACATTTTAATAAAAAATACCGTCAGGGACTTTGCCGAACGTGAAGTAAAACCGCTCGCAAAACAATTAGACGAGCGCGGACAGTTTTCCGTTGACCTGACCCGTAAAATGGGCGAATTAGGTTTATTCGGGTTGTATTTACCTGAAAAATACGGCGGACAAAATTCAGACGTTTTATCGTATATTATTGCAGTTGAAGAACTTGCCCGCGTGGACAGCTCACAAGCAGCAACACTTGCGGCTCATAATTCATTAGGTATCGGTCCGATTTATTATTACGGAAACGATAAGCAAAAGGAACATTATTTGCCGATGCTTTGCACCGGCGACGCATTATGGGCTTTTGGATTAACCGAACCGGATGCCGGCTCCGATTCCAGAGGTTCCAAAACGTTTGCTCGCCTCGAAAACGGCGAGTGGACAATAAACGGTTCAAAAATTTTTATAACCAACGGCGCATCATCCGTTGCAATGGGGGCTACTGTGCAGGCTGTGAGCGGAAATATTGAAGGAAAAAAAGAATTTTCAGCAATTATTGTGGACAGAGGCACTGCCGGATTTACTCAAATTCCAATGCACGGAAAAATGATGTGGCGAGCTTCGGATACAGCCGAGTTATACTTTGACGACTGTCGTGTGCCCGAAGAAAACCTGCTCGGACAGCGCGGACAAGGCTCAAAAATTATGCTCAGCACACTTGACAACGGACGTTTATCTATTGGAGCAATGGGTTTGGGGCTTGCACAGGGTGCTTTAGAAATGGCAGTCAAATATTCAAAAGAAAGAAAACAATTCGGAAAACCGATATCCACATTTCAAGCAATCGCATTTCGTATTGCCGATATGGCAACTAAAGTCGAAACTGCTCGCAACCTATTATATAAGGCGTGCTGGTTGAAGGATTCCGGACGAGTTTTTGGAAAAGAAGCCGCAATGGCAAAATATTATTGCTCCGAAATTGCCAAATCAGTAGCCGACGACGCGGTTCAAATTCACGGCGGATATGGTTTGATGAAAGATTATGACATCGAACGCTTTTACAGAGACCAACGCTTGCTGCAAATAGGGGAGGGGACATCTGAAATCCAGAAATTAGTTATCGCAAGAAAAATTTTGGAATAAATTTTGTCGAATGTTGAAAAAAATTTGTTGTTTATTCACTTATTGATACTTTTGTAGTCCGAATTTTTTTATTAAAAACGAATATCAATGATTAAAATTCCCGTAAAAGAAGGTGAAAGCATCGAAAGAGCTTTGAAACGTTTTAAACGTAAATTTGAAAAAACAGGCATTTTGAAAGAAATGCGTTCAAGACAAGCATTCTCGAAACCATCAGTCGAGCGCAGGTCCGAACTCATAAAAGCCCGTTACGTGCAACAATTGAAACAAGAACAAGAAGACGCATAGAGAATTACGAGCATGAATGGAGACAGAAAACTTCCTCAAATATATCGAAGCCGTTAAAGGTTATTCAGTTCATACAGTAACTGCCTACCGAAATGACTTGCGACAATTTGAGCAGTTTTGCAAATCAGAAGGAGTAGATATGGGTGCCTCGGCTACCGGGGCACATACGCTAAGAACTTGGATTGTCTCAATGTCGGATTCCGAATTGTCTGCTGCAACAATCAATCGAAAGGTTACTGCTGTTAAGTCTTTTTTTAGATATATTGATAAAAATGCCGGCACAGTTGAACATTCCGTTCCGACTGTTCGGGTCAAATCTAAAAAGAAATTGCCGGTGTTTATTCCCGAGAAGAAAATCGGTTTGTTGTTCGATTCCGGAATTTTCCCGAAAACTTTTAACGGACAGAGAGACCGCCTTATTATGGAAATGCTATATGCGACCGGAATACGGCGAAGTGAACTTATTAGCCTTAACACTACTGATATTAATCTGATAACCAATACGATAAAAGTTCTTGGTAAACGAAATAAAGAACGATTTGTTCCTTTTCCGGATACCCTTTCCGATATTCTTAAAGCTTTTCTTACATTCAGGTCTGAAAAAAATATCGAATCCGAAAAATTATTTACAACAGACTTCGGCTCGGAATTGTATCCGAACTTAGTTTATAGGACTGTTAAGAAATATTTGTCCTTAATAAGTAGTGAAACAAAAAAAAGTCCACACGTATTAAGACACTCTTATGCAACACATTTGCTTAATTCCGGAGCGGAATTAAACGCAGTTAAGGAATTATTAGGACACTCCGGACTTGCAGCAACACAGGTCTATACTCACAATAATTACGAACGCATTTTAAAAACGTATAATCAAGCTCACCCACGAGCAAAAAATAAAAGCCATGAACATAAAGATTAATACCGTTCATTTCGATGCCGACTCAAAGTTGCTCGAATTTGCTGAAAAAAAAGTTACGAAACTCGTAATCGGAGTAGATGAGGTTATCGGAGCAGAAGTATATTTGACTTTTGATGCTTCAAAACCAAAACATACCGACAACAAAAAAGTAAAGATTATCTTGGAAGTTCCGGGATATGATTTATTCGCGGAAAAAGATGCAACAACCTTTGAAGAAGCTGTTGATCAAGTCGTTGATGCTTTAAAAAAGCAAATTGAAAAGCATAAATCAAAGTTGAAATAAAAAAATAATAAAAAAAACACAAAAGAATTTGGATGCAAAGATTTTTTACCATACATTTGCACTCCGATTCTCAAACGGAATTTTCGTGAGGGAATTTTAGGCTTAAAAAGCCGGTGTAGCTCAGCTGGCCAGAGCAGCTGATTTGTAATCAGCTGGTCGGCGGTTCGAATCCGTCCACCGGCTCTGTTTTGAAATTTTGGGGGGATTCCAGAGCGGCCAAATGGGGCAGACTGTAAATCTGTTGGTTTTCACCTTCGGAGGTTCGAATCCTCCTCCCCCCACTTATGCGGGAGTAGCTCAGTTGGTAGAGCGAGAGCCTTCCAAGCTCTAGGTCGCGGGTTCGAACCTCGTCTCCCGCTCTTTTCGCCAACGTAGCTCAGGGGTAGAGCACTTCCTTGGTAAGGAAGAGGTCATGGGTTCAATTCCCATCGTTGGCTCGTAATTTTTTGTACTCCTTACTTACATATTTTAGACTTTAAACTATTTTAATAATAAATATCAATCATGGCAAAAGAAAAATTTTCAAGAAACAAGCCGCATGTCAATATAGGCACTATTGGCCACGTTGACCATGGAAAAACAACGTTGACAGCTGCTATCACATTAGTTTTGAGTAAAAAAGGCTTGTCTGAAATAAAGACTTTCGACTCAATTGACAACGCTCCCGAAGAAAGAGAACGCGGTATTACCATTAACACCGCTCACGTAGAATACCAAACCGAAAAACGACATTATGCTCACGTAGATTGTCCCGGACACGCTGACTATGTTAAGAACATGGTTACGGGTGCGGCTCAAATGGACGGTGCAATTTTGGTGGTAGCCGGAACTGACGGACCCATGCCTCAAACTCGCGAGCACGTACTGTTGGCACGCCAAGTAAACGTTCCTAAAATGGTCGTATTTATCAATAAAGTAGATATGGTTGACGACCCGGAATTGTTGGAACTTGTTGAAATGGAACTTCGTGATTTACTTTCATTTTATCAGTACGAAGGCGATACTACTCCTATGATATTAGGTTCTGCACTCGGTGCTCTTAACGGAGAACCACAATGGGAAGAAAAACTGATGGAATTAATGGATGCTGTTGATTCTTGGATACCGCTACCTCCTCGTGATATTGATAAACCTTTCTTGATGCCTGTTGAGGACGTATTCTCAATCACAGGTCGGGGTACTGTTGCAACGGGTAGAATTGAAACCGGACTTATTCACACCGGAGATCCGGTCGAAATTATCGGTCTCGGAGAAGAAAAATTAACGTCTACTGTTACCGGCGTAGAAATGTTCCGCAAAATTCTTGATGACGGACAAGCAGGTGACAATGTAGGATTGTTATTACGTGGTATTGACAAAAAGGCAATTAAAAGGGGTATGGTTATTGCTAAACCAAACTCGGTTAAACCACATAAAAAATTCAAAGCAGAAGTTTATGTTTTGAAGAAAGAAGAAGGCGGACGACATACTCCGTTCCATGACAATTATCGTCCTCAATTTTATCTGAGAACGATGGATATCACAGGTGAAATTAAATTACCTGAAGGTCGCGAAATGGTTATGCCGGGCGATAACTTAACTGTCGAAGTTAATTTGATATATCCCGTAGCAATGTCGCTTGGTTTACGTTTTGCTATCCGAGAAGGCGGACGAACAGTCGGAGCCGGACAGGTTACTGAAATCTTAGATTAAGAATGTAAGTTATAAACAATACAATAACAATTCGGTAAGTTTCGGCTTACCGAATTGTTTTGTCAGTCAAATACGGGTGTAGCTCAATTGGTAGAGTAGTGGTCTCCAAAACCATTGGTTGGGGGTTCGAGTCCCTCCTCCCGTGCAAATATTTGAACAATGAAATTCAAAGAATATCTTAAGGAATCCTATATAGAACTCGTAGAGAAAGTGAGTTGGCCCACGTGGTCAGAACTTCAGTCCAGTGCGATAATCGTGATGATTGCCTCTTTTATTATTGCAATTATCGTGTATATTATGGATACGTTTTTTAGTTTTACTATGGGGCAAGTTTATCAACTGTTTGCTTAGTTTTTTTTTATGAGTGAGTTTTTAAAAGAGAATGTGTCCGTAGAAAAAAACTGGTATGTTTTGCGTGCAGTCGGCGGAAAAGAGAAGAAGGTAAAAGAATATATTGAAAATGAGATTAATCGTCTAAAGTTGAGTGATTACATCTCACAAGTTCTTATACCGACAGAAAAGGTTTTTATTGTACGAAATGGAAAAAAAGTACCAAAAGAACGAATTTTTCTGCCCGGATATGTTATCGTTGAAGCTTCTTTAACCGGTGAAATACCACACATACTTAAAAACGTGCCCAATGTAATAAGTTTTTTAAGTGAAACTAAGAACGGTGATCCGGTACCTTTACGTAAGTCTGAAGTTAACAGATTGTTAGGTAAAGTAGATGAGCTAGCAGAGAGTGCTGAGGCAATTTCGATACCATTCCAAGTAGGCGAAAATGTGAATGTTACAGAAGGTCCTTTCAATGGTTTTACAGGTACTGTAGAAGAGGTGTTGGAGGAGAAACGGAAACTTAAAGTTATGGTCAAGATATTCGGACGTAAGACATTGGTTGAATTAAGTTTTATGCAAGTAGGAAAAGAATAGCTGTTACGTTTATTATATAAATGCTTCCAAAAAAACATGCTGTCAAACAAAAAAGAAAATGGCAAAGGAATTATCAAAAATTGTAAAATTACAAATCAAGGGAGCAGCCGCTAACCCATCTCCGCCTGTTGGTCCGGCATTAGGTTCGGCGGGTGTGAACATTATGGAGTTCTGTAAGCAGTTCAACGCTCGAACACAAGACAGTGCAGGGAAAATTATACCTGTTGAAATCAGAGTTTATAAAGACAAATCGTTTGAATTTGTTACTAAAACCACGCCTGCTACTGTGCAATTGTTGAATGCTTCTAAAGTTAAATCAGGTTCCGGCGAGCCTAACAGAAAGAAGGTCGGAACTGTTACTTGGACACAAGTCAAAGAAATTGCCGAGGATAAAATGAAAGACTTAAATTCTTTCACAGTAGAATCGGCAATGAGTATGATTGCAGGTACTGCCAGAAGTATGGGGCTTAAAGTTGAAGGTGAAAATCCCTTGAAAAAATAATTATTTATCGGAATAGAAATGGCAAGAATTACAAAAAATAGGAAGAAAGCCTTAGAAAAAATTGATACCGATAAGCAATACTCCCTCTCTGAAGCCGCAAAATTGGTAAAAGAGATTACCCTAACGAAATTCGATGCCTCGGTTGATATTGATGTCAGCTTGGGAGTAGATCCTCGTAAAGCAGACCAGATGGTTCGTGGTACAGTTTCACTGCCTCACGGAACAGGTAAGGATGTTCGGGTTCTTGTATTGTGCACTCCTGACAAGGAAGAAGAGGCTAAAAATGCCGGAGCTGACCACGTTGGTTTAGACGAGTATCTTGATAAAATTAAAGGCGGATGGACAGATGTTGATGTCATTATCGCTATGCCCGCTGTTATGGGGAAACTCGGACCTCTTGGACGAATTCTCGGACCGCGCGGTTTAATGCCGAATCCGAAAATCGGAACGGTTACGAACAATGTTGGATCGACAGTTACAGAAGTAAAAGCAGGAAAGATTGATTTCAAGGTTGATAAATTTGGAATCGTACATACTGCAATAGGCAAAGTATCTTTTTCACAAGAGAAGATTATTGATAATGCAAGAGAATTTTTGCAAACTATCAATAAATTGAAACCTTCTGCAGCAAAAGGAACGTATATGAAAAGTGTTTTCCTCTCATCTACGATGAGTCCGGGAATTAGAATTGATGTAAAATCTATAACCGCAGAATAATAACCGGATATGAAACGAGAAGATAAAGGAATAATCATTGCGGAGCTCACGGAACAAATTAAGAAGAGTGGGCATTTTTATATAGCTGATATTGAGGGCTTGAACGCCGGACAAACAACAGATTTGCGTAGAGAATGTTTTAAAAACAACATTAAATTAGTTGTAGCTAAAAACACATTGCTTCGCAAGGCGATAAAAGACTCCGGTAGGGACATACAAGGAATGGATAGCGTATTTGCAGGTCCTTCGTCGGTTATGTTTACGGACGTAGCCAATGCTCCGGCAAAACTTATCAAAGATTTCAGAAGAAGAAGTGACAAACCAATATTAAAAGGTGCTTTTGTTGAAGAAGACGTGTATATTGGAGATGAACAATTAGATGCGCTGGTTTCAGTGAAGTCTAAATTTGAACTTATTGCAGACGTAGTTGCAATGTTACAAACTCCGATACGTAATGTTATCGGTGCTTTGCAGTCCGGAGGAAATACAATAACCGGAGTTTTAAAAACATTAGAAGAAAAAAAATCGTAATCAAAAATCGTAAATTTTACCAAAATGGCAGACTTGAAGGCATTTGCAGAACAATTAGTTAATTTAACAGTAAAAGAAGTTAAAGAATTAGCCGACATTTTAAAAGATGAGTACGGTATTGAACCGGCAGCAGCAGCAGTTGCAGTTGCCGCAGTAAGCGGAGGAGCAGAAGTAGTCGCAGAAGTTGAGAAAACAGAGTTTGATGTGATCTTAAAATCAGCAGGACCGGCTAAACTCGCAGTGGTTAAAAAAGTAAAGGAATTGACAAGTGCAGGCTTAAAAGAAGCTAAAGAACTTGTTGATGCAGCACCTTCTAAAATAAAAGAAGGCGTATCGAAAGAAGAAGCCGAAGCTCTAAAAGCAGCTCTGGAAGCTGACGGTGCTGAGGTTGAAATAAAATAATCACTGATTATCAGGCAGATACAGGTTTAGGGTTATAGTTTATAACTCTAAACCTTTTGCTGTAAAGGGACAGGCGAAACTTGTCAAGTAAATAACATTAATAAATCAACAATGTCATTCGAGAACGAAAGAATAAATTTTGCTTCAGCAAGAGTGCATTTGGATTATCCTGATTTTCTTGAAATACAATTAAAATCTTTCAAGGAATTTTTTCAGATTAATACCACACCGGAGCAGCGTAAAACCGAACATCTATACAAGGTTTTCCTTGAAAACTTCCCAATTTCTGATACTCGAAATAATTTTGAGCTTACTTTTTTAGATTATTCTTTCGACCCGCCGCGATATTCCATAGAGGAGTGTTTGGAACGAGGGCTTACCTTTTCCGTGCCGTTTCGAGCCAAGTTAAAACTTGAGTGTAACGACCCTGAGCACGAGGATTTTGATACTGTCATTCAAGATGTTTATCTGGGTACAGTACCCTATATGACCCCAAGAGGAACATTTGTCATAAACGGAGCTGAGCGTGTTGTGGTTTCACAATTGCACAGGTCTCCGGGTGTTTTTTTTAGTCAAAGTATCCATGCAAACGGAACAAAACTTTATTCGGCGCGAATTATTCCTTTTAAAGGTTCGTGGATAGAGTTTGCTACGGATATCAATAATGTCATGTACGCCTATATTGACAGAAAAAAGAAACTCCCCGTAACAACTTTATTAAGGGCTATTGGTTTTGAATCAGACAAAGAAATTCTCGAAATATTTGGATTGGCTGACGAAATCAAAGTCTCAAAAGTGAATTTAAAAAAGGTTGTCGGCAGAAAATTAGCAGCAAGGGTATTAAAATCATGGATTGAAGATTTTGTTGATGAAGACACCGGAGAGGTCGTTTCGATTGAACGTAATGAGGTTATCATTGATAGAGAAACGATACTCGAAGAACATCATATTGATGATATCGTAGATTCGCGCGAAGAAACAATATTATTGCACAAAGAAGCTGAAAATGTTGTTGATTATGCGATTATATACAGCACCTTACAAAAAGACCCATGTAATTCCGAGAAGGAAGCTGTCTTACATATTTACAGACAATTACGAAATGCCGAACCGCCGGACGAATCAACCGCAAGAGAAGTTATAGAAAATCTATTCTTTTCCGATAAAAGGTACGACCTTGGCGAGGTGGGGCGACATAAAATAAATAAAAAATTAGAACTCAATATTGATGAGGCAGTAAGGATATTAACCAAAGATGATATTATTGCAATTATCAAACATTTGATACAGCTCATAAACTCAAAAACTGACGTTGATGACATTGACCATTTGAGTAACAGAAGGGTAAGAACAGTCGGAGAGCAACTTTCGAGCCAATTCAGTGTTGGATTGGCGCGTATGGCACGAACAATTCGTGAAAGAATGAATGTACGTGATAACGAGGTTTTTACTCCGATTGAATTAATCAATGCCAAAACGCTTGCATCTGTAATCAATTCATTTTTTGGAACAAATCAGTTGTCTCAATTTATGGACCAAACGAACCCTTTGGCTGAAATGACGCACAAACGCCGTTTATCAGCACTCGGACCGGGTGGTTTGTCTCGAGAGAGAGCCGGTTTTGAGGTGCGCGACGTACACTATACCCATTACGGACGACTTTGTCCTATCGAAACTCCGGAAGGTCCAAATATCGGTTTGATATCTTCATTATGTGTGTTTGCAAAAATTAACGGTTTAGGTTTTATTGAAACTCCGTACCGTAAAGTTGAGCACGGAAAAGTTGATTTGTCTGATACCGGTTATAAATATTTAAGCGCAGAAGAGGAGTCTGAACTTGTCATAGCTCAGGCTAATGCTGAAATTAATGCCAACGGACAATTTGTAAATCCGAGAGTGCAATCAAGATTACAGGGCGATTTTCCCTTTATTGAACAAGAAGAGGTGCACATGATGGACGTTGCTCCGAACCAAATCGCATCTATTGCGGCTTCTCTTATTCCGTTTCTTGAACATGATGACGCTAATAGAGCCTTGATGGGGTCGAATATGATGCGACAAGCCGTACCGTTACTTGTGCCTGAAGCTCCGATAGTCGGAACAGGTATCGAGCCAATGGTCGTACGAGATACCAGAACAATGTTAGTTGCCGAAGGCGAAGGAGTTATAGAATATGTGGACGGTAATGAAATCCTGATTCGATACGAACGAACTGAGGATGAGCGTTTCGTAAGCTTTGACGATGATATTATTCGATATACAATTCCTAAATTTAGAAAGACAAATCAAAACACTTGTTTAACTCTGAACCCGATAGTAAAAAAAGGACAGAAAGTTAAAGCGGGGCAGCTACTTACAGACGGATATTCAACTGAGCTTGGCGAACTTGCCCTCGGAAAAAATCTGAAAGTTGCATTTATGCCCTGGAAGGGATATAATTTTGA
This sequence comes from Acetofilamentum sp., assembly GCA_020720705.1. Lineage (GTDB taxonomy): Bacteria > Bacteroidota > Bacteroidia > Bacteroidales > JAADGE01 > DYOJ01. Next base: position 13,002 of record DYOJ01000008.1, on the reverse strand, counting down.
AGATGCAATTGTCATTTCCGAACGAGTTGTGCGCGAAGATATATTTACATCCTTGCACATTGAAGAACATATCCTTGAAGTGCGTGATACTAAACGCGGTATGGAGGAACTGACTCCGGATATTCCGAATGTTAGCGAAGACGCTACTCGAAATTTGGATGAAAACGGAATTATCAGAATCGGTGCACATGTGAAACCCGGTGATATTCTTATCGGAAAAATTACACCCAAAGGAGAATCTGACCCTTCTCCTGAAGAAAAATTATTGCGTGCAATTTTTGGTGATAAAGCCGGAGACGTTAAAGACGCTTCTTTAAAGGCATCACCTTCACTTTTCGGGACGGTAATTGAAAAGCGACTTTTTTCGCGGTCAATGAAAACTCGTAAAGGTAAATCGGCAGAAAAACCCCTTATCGAAAAACTCGAGTCTGAACAAAACCGAGAAGTAAACACCTTAAACGAGCGTCTGATTGATAAATTATTTGGATTACTTAACGGAAAAGTCGCACAAGGTGTTAAAGATTCGTTAAACCAAGAGATTATCGAAAAAGGTAAAAAATTTACTCTGAAGGATTTGCAAAAAGTTGATTACTTGACTGTTAATATAGATAAGTGGACTACTGATAAAGACAAAAACGAGCTGATAAAAAAAGTGATACACAATTACGTAATTCGGTATAAAGAAATTGATGCTGAATTTAAACGTAAGAAATACAACATTTCTGTCGGGGATGAAATGCCGATAGGTATTGTGCAGCTCGCAAAAGTGTATATTGCAAAAAAACGGAAAGTAAAAGTCGGAGATAAAATGGCAGGTCGCCACGGAAATAAAGGTATTGTTGCGCGTATTGTAAAAGATGAGGATATGCCTTTCCTTGCCGACGGAACTCCCGTAGATATTGTTCTAAATCCGCTTGGCGTTCCGTCTCGTATGAATTTAGGTCAGATTTATGAATCTGTTTTGGGTTGGGCAGGTAAAGAACTTGGAGTCAAATTTTTTACGCCGATTTTTGACGGTGCATCTCTTGACCAAATTAACGAATTTACAGACAAAGCAGGTGTGCCGAGATATGGAAAAACATACTTATATGACGGCGGAACAGGCGAAAAGTTTGACCAACCGGCAACAGTCGGGGTAATCTATATGCTGAAACTCGGACACATGGTGGACGATAAAATGCACGCACGGTCAATCGGACCATACTCCTTAATTACCCAACAACCGCTCGGAGGTAAAGCTCAATTTGGCGGACAACGTTTCGGTGAAATGGAGGTGTGGGCATTGGAAGCTTTCGGTGCTGCAAATATTTTGCAAGAAATGCTTACCGTTAAATCCGATGATGTCATCGGACGTGCTAAGGCTTACGAGGCTATCGTCAAAGGAGACCCGCTACCCGAGCCGGGCGTTCCGGAGTCGTTTAACGTACTCCTGCACGAGTTACGCGGATTAGGTCTCAGTGTATCGTTAGATTAAAATATTTATTCGGAAGTTCCTTAATATCGGGACTTCCGCTTTATAGTGTATTTCATATTATATTGTAAATATGGCATTCAGAAAAAGTAATAAAGCAAGCAGTAGCTTCTCTAAAATAACAATCAGCTTGGTATCGCCGGAAGAAATTTTGGAACGCTCAAGCGGTGAAGTCTTAAAACCGGAAACAATCAATTACAGAACTTACAAACCTGAACGAGACGGATTGTTTTGCGAACGAATCTTCGGACCCGTCAAGGATTATGAATGTCATTGCGGCAAATATAAGCGTATTCGTTACAAAGGTATCGTTTGCGACCGTTGCGGTGTTGAAGTTACCGAAAAAAAAGTCAGACGTGAACGCATGGGGCATATTTCTCTTGTTGTCCCGATTGCTCATATCTGGTATTTCAGGTCTTTGCCTAATAAAATAGGATATTTGCTCGGATTGACTACAAAAAAATTAGATTCAATAATTTATTACGAAAAGTATGTCGTAGTCCAAGCCGGTGTCAAAGAAGAAGACGGAATCAAAGCCCTTGACTTTTTGACAGAAGAAGAATATCTTAATATCATTGATTCACTTCCTCGTGATAATCAAATGCTTGAAGAAGCAGACCCAAACAAATTTATTGCAAAAATGGGGGCTGAGGCTCTTTACGATTTGTTGGAACGTATCAATTTGGAAGAGTTGATGTACGATTTGAGAGATAAAGCCAACAAGGAAACTTCGCAACAAAGAAAAAGTGATGCACTCAAACGACTTCAGGTTGTAAATGCGTTTCATATATCGCAGCATATCAACAAACCGGAGCGAATGATAATGAAAGTTATTCCCGTGATTCCGCCCGAATTACGTCCGCTTGTTCCGCTTGACGGAGGTCGTTTTGCCACCTCTGATTTGAACGATTTATACCGCCGTGTTATTATCAGAAATAATCGCTTAAAACGATTAATAGAAATAAAAGCACCCGAAGTTATTTTAAGGAATGAAAAACGGATGCTTCAGGAAGCCGTAGATTCACTTTTTGATAATTCACGAAAATCAAGTGCAGTCAAAACAGAAGCAAACAGACCACTCAAATCGTTGAGTGATAGTTTGAAAGGAAAGCAAGGTCGTTTCCGTCAAAATCTACTCGGTAAACGTGTTGACTATTCCGCTCGTTCCGTGATTGTTGTCGGACCCGAATTAAAAATGCACGAATGCGGATTGCCCAAAGAAATGGCTGCAGAACTATACAAACCGTTCATTATACGTAAGTTGATTGAACGTGGTATTGTTAAAACAGTGAAATCCGCCAAAAAAATTATTGACAGACGAGATTCCGTAGTTTGGGATATTCTCGAAAATGTTTTGAAAGGACATCCGGTTTTGCTAAACCGCGCTCCTACTTTGCATAGGCTCGGTATCCAATCTTTTCAACCAAAACTTATTGAAGGTAAGGCAATTCAGTTGCATCCGTTAGTTTGTACGGCTTTCAATGCTGACTTTGACGGCGACCAGATGGCTGTTCACCTTCCGTTGGGAAATGCTGCAATTCTTGAAGCTCAAATTTTGATGCTTGCATCGCACAATATTCTAAATCCTGCAAACGGTGCTCCTATAACCGTGCCTTCGCAAGACATGGTATTGGGCTTGTATTATATTACTAAACAAAGAAGAACAACTCCCGAGCGTAAAGTAAAAGGAGAAGGGTTGATGTTTTACTCTTCCGAAGAAGCTATCATTGCATATAACGAAAAGGCGGTTGAATTACATGCTGTTGTCAAACTGCTCTACAAAGAAACGCTCATAGAAACTTCTATAGGTCGAATAATTTTCAATCAATTCGTTCCTGTAGAGGTCGGATACATCAATGAATTGCTCACTAAGAAGGCTTTACGTGATATTATCGGCGAAGTATTAACTCGTTGCGGTATGGCAAGAACAGCCGGATTTCTTGATGATATTAAAGCCCTTGGCTATAAAATGGCGTTTGAAGGAGGTTTGTCGTTTAATATTGATGACATCATTATTCCTACTGCTAAGCGTGAGATGATACAAGACGGTTATCAACAAGTTGAAGAGGTTATGGAAAACTTCCACTCGGGGGTAATCGCGCAAAACGAACGATATAATCAAATTATTGACATTTGGACACACACAAATGCTCGTCTGACTCATCAGGTAATGAAAGAATTAAGTTCTGATAATCAGGGGTTTAATTCGGTTTATATGATGCTTGATTCCGGTGCACGGGGGTCTCGTGAGCAAATCAGGCAGTTGTCCGGTATGCGCGGATTGATGGCAAAACCTCAAAAATCAGGTGCCACCGGAGGTCAAATTATTGAAAACCCGATTTTATCCAATTTTAAAGAAGGACTTTCGGTTTTGGAATACTTTATATCTACCCACGGTGCTCGTAAAGGTCTTGCCGATACTGCTTTAAAAACTGCCGATGCCGGTTATCTGACACGTAGGTTGGTAGATGTTGCGCAGGATGTAGTCATAACAGAAGTTGATTGCGGTACTTTACGCGGGCTTAACGCAAGCGTAATTATGGCAAAAGATGAGATTGTCCAAACATTATACGAACGCATACTCGGAAGAACATCCGTTCACGATGTTTACAATCCAAGTACAGGAGAACTGATTGTTGCCTCTGGCGAAGAAATTACCGAAGATATTGCCAAAGTTATTGAAAACTCGCCTATTGAAGAGGTCGAGATACGTTCCGTATTGACTTGTGAAACACAAAGGGGGGTTTGTGCAAAATGTTACGGACGAAATTTAGCTTCAGGTAAAATGGTTCAAGCCGGTGAAGCTGTGGGAGTTATCGCAGCGCAATCCATCGGAGAACCCGGAACACAACTTACACTCCGAACATTCCACGTAGGGGGTGTTGCCGGTGGTTCAGCTGCTGAAAACAGCATTGTTGCAAAATATTCCGGAGTTGCCAGATTTGAAGAGTTACGTACAATTATTTCAGAGAAAGACGAGGGAGAAGTGCATATTGTTGTAAGTCGTATGGCGGAACTCAAAATGCTTGATGCAAATACGAACATTCAACTGACAAGTTACTCAATACCTTATGGCTCTAAATTGTATTTTAAGGAAGGCGAAAAAATAAGTAAGGGTGATTTAATCTGCGAATGGGACCCGTATAACGCACTGATTGTTACTGAATTTGCCGGAAAGGTTGAATTTTTACAACTCATTGAGGGCGTAACCTATAAGGTTGAAAAAGACGAACAAACTAACTATGTTGAAAAAGTAGTTATAGAATCCAAAGACAAATCTAAAAATCCGGAAGTCGGTATTGTGAATGAGTCGGGAGATATAGTGATGGCATACAGCTTACCGGCAGGTGCACATATTTCCGTAGAACCCGGTGCAACCATTCGCAAAGGGGATATTATTGCAAAAATTCCGCGTAGTGCCGGTACTGCAGGCGATATTACGGGAGGTTTACCTCGCGTTACAGAGTTATTTGAAGCAAGAAATCCTTCGAATCCTGCAATAGTTTCCGAAATTGACGGAATTGTGGAATTTGCAAAAATTAAACGAGGTAAAAAGGAAATTGTTGTACGTTCAAAAACCGGCGAAGAGAAATCGTATCTTGTTACACTTTCTAAACAAATACTGGTACAACCCGGAGACTATGTGAAAGCCGGTATGGCACTTTCGGACGGTGCAATAACTCCGTCTGACATACTTGCAATTAAAGGTCCGACCAAAGTTCAGGAATATATTGTAAACGAAGTTCAAGAAGTATATCGTTTGCAAGGTGTGAAAATTAACGATAAACATTTCGAGGTTATCGTTAGACAAATGATGAAAAAAGTGCTTATCGAAGAACCGGGTGATACATTATTCCGAGAAAAACAAATCGTAGATAAGTGGGATTTTCGTACTGCCAACGATGAAATCTACGGTATGAAATTTGTTGAAGACCCCGGAGATTCAGGAAGGTTAAAAGCCGGTCAAATTGTTTCTGCTCGTGCACTTCGTGATGAAAATTCGATGCTTAAACGTAAAGATTTAAAATTGGTTCAAGCTCGCGATGCTGTTTCGGCAACCTCAAGCCCTATTTTGCAAGGTATTACACGCGCTGCATTACAAACAAAGAGTTTTATGTCTGCAGCATCGTTCCAAGAAACCACCAAAGTATTAAACATGGCTGCTATCAGCGGTGATGTTGATGGCTTGATTGGCTTGAAAGAAAATGTTATTGTCGGGCACAAAATTCCGGCAGGAACAGGAATTCGTAAATATCAGAGCATCAAAGTCGGTTCTGAATTAAACGATTCACATCATGATAAGTCATTTATCGAATAATTATTTTTATAAAGTATTCGTAATACGTTAAGAAAAAAATCGCTATTGACGTGAGGAACAGAAGAACAGACTTTTTTAATATAGGAAAGTTTGTTCTTTTTATATCGTAAACCAATAAAATTTAATTAATTATGGAAAAGAATAATCAAAATGAAAATCGTTTAAACATCGAATTAAAAGAAGATGTAGCAGACGGAACTTACTCAAATTTGGCAATAATTTCTCATTCGCCGTCTGAGTTTGTTATTGACTTTGTTCGGATGCTGCCCGGAATGCCGAAAGCCGGTGTAAAATCAAGAATAATCATGACACCGGACAATGCTAAACGGCTACTTTCTGCTTTGAATGAGAATGTTATGAAGTATGAAAAAACTTTCGGGGTTATCAAAGAGAAGGATGTTCCAAAAATTCCCTTTACTTTCGGAGGACCTACTCCCGAAGCATAAACGGAGACTGCAATAAATCATATAATAAATTGACTTCGAGTGTGTTGTGATTGTTTTTTACTTCGGATTTAATAAAGTCTGAACATTTTGGTAAGCCTAAAGTACAATAGGATATTTTGTTTTCGGCTTACGGTTGATAGTTACATGCAGAATAACCGGTGACAAAGTTCAGTTTATCCGTTTATTTGTTTAATCGTTTAATTTTCATTGATTTTCCACCGAATTTCCTAATGACCAATGACTAATGACCAATCTCAATTTATTAGATTACAGGTTCACATATTCTAAACATGGATTGCTTCGTTGTGTGCAGCAGCTGCTGCTTCCATGATTGCTTCTGACATTGTAGGGTGGGGGTGAATACTTCCTATCAATTGTTTAGCTTTGATATTTAATTTTTTTCCTACAACAAGTTCTGCTATCATTTCGGTTACGTTAAGTCCGATTAAATGTGCTCCCAGCAAAATGTCGGTTTGAGAATCAAAAATCAATTTGACAAAACCGTCCCGATTTCCGGCTGCAGTTGCCTTGCCGGATGCGGTAAACGGAAATTTTCCGATACGGACAGACAAGCCCTTCTCTATGGCTTGGCGTTCGGTTATTCCGACAGAGGCAACTTCCGGAGTAGTGTATATGCCGCTTGGTATGTTCTCATAATCAATCGGTTCCGGGGTTAAACCCGCGATTGCTTCAACACAACAAATCGCCTCGGCAGATGAAACATGAGCGAGTGCCGGTCCGGGTACAATGTCGCCGATAGCATATACCCCCGAAACGTTTGTTCTGTAATAACTATCAACTACGATTTTTCCTTTATCTGTTTGAATGTCAAGTTCTTCTAATCCGAGATTTTCAATATTGGTTGAAATACCCACCGCAGATAGTACAATATCGGCTTCGATTTGACGTGAACCTTTTTTATCGCTTATTTTTGCAACACATTTATTATCAATAATTTCAACAGAATCAACAGAAGTCGAAGTTAAAATATTAATTTTTGCTTTCTTAAGTGACCTGCCTAACTGTTTTGACACATCAATATCTTCCAAAGGCACAATTTCGGGTAGATACTCTATCAAAGTTACTTGTGTTCCCATGCTGTTGTAGAAAGACGCAAGTTCCGTACCTATAGCACCGGAACCTACAACAATCATACTTTCAGGTAGTTCCGGCAATGATAATGCTTCTCTGTAACCAATAATTTTTTTGCCGTCTTGTTTTAAATTCGGAAGTTCACGTGAGCGTGCACCGGTTGCTAATATAAGGTGCTTTGCCAAATATTCAGTTCGGTCTCCGTTTGATGAATAAACCTCCACTTTATTGTTTGTCAGTAGTTTTCCTGTTCCGAAAATAACCTCAATCTTGTTTTTTTTCAACAGATATTCTACGCCTTTGCTCATTTGTGTTGCCACAGTACGACTTCGAGCTATGATGCTCGGAAAATCAGGTTTTGCATCCGAGACAATTACACCATACTCTGAACCATGTTTTGCATAATCAAGAACTTGCGCACTTTTCAATAATGATTTTGTCGGGATACATCCCCAATTTAGACAGATGCCGCCGAGTTCTGATTTTTCAATTACTGCAGTTTTGAAGCCCAATTGTGCAGCGCGAATAGCGGCTACATATCCGCCGGGACCGCTTCCTATAATCAGTATGTCGTATTCCATAAAATTCTATATTTGTTTTGAGAATTTAAAATAATTTTTGAAATGCGAAAATACAAATTTTTCAGTAATTTTACAATTATAAATATATATGATTTTCAGAGATGTCTTATTTAAAAAAAATCGAAGTATTAACAACTTATCTTTCAGTGGATATTCCTTATAATATATTGAATGTCAAATCTTTGTCAGGATTTACATTACTCCGACATCCGTTAATCTCGGTTGAATATTACATGTATTTGTACGCGCGTGTAGGGATGCTTTGGGGGTGGACAGGGAGATATTTGCTTTCTAAATCTCAATTGACGGAGAAATTGAGAGAAAATGAGATAGTAATTTTATACAAACGCTCAGTACCTGTCGGGTTTTACGAACTTGAGTTCACCGGAAATCGGTTTGTTGAAATTGCCTATTTCGGGGTTGAGCCTGACCTTGTTGGCGGGGGTGTCGGAAAATTCATGATGTCGGATGCGTTTCAAAGATGTAATTCTTTGAATATAAGTAAGATATATTTACATACTTGTTCGTTTGATCACCCCAATGCCTTGTCTTTTTATCAATCATGCGGTTTTGAAATACGCAAAACCGCTAAAACTTGGGAATATTATCCGTCCGATTTTCTTGAGAAATTTCAATAGAAATTTCATTTCTTTTCATCAGTCATTATTGGTGTAACATCCTCTTTTTCAGGACTAAATCCATACGAAACGATTTTTATATCTTCACCTTTAATTTCGAACTCCAGAAATTCATAAATCGTATCTCGTTCAGAAACAACAAGATAATTGAACCTCGCCATACTTAAACTGTCGCCTTCGTCAATATCTGTCAAATACCGTTTGTAGGATTTTATTTTGCCCCAATATCTGTTCCGGTCTTTTAACCATTGTATAAATTCTTCTTTTGTAAAACTTTCAAAATTGCTTGTATCTGCCAGAGCAGTAGCTGCTTCGTAGTTGTCTGATTGCAAATTTTTATAAAAAGAATCCGCTACACTGTCAATTCTACTTTCGAGTCCGCAACCTGCAATAAGGAATAAAACTACGATAACTCCAAATAACTTCATTTTCATGATCCTATTTTGTAATATAAACTTAACACAAAATTATACATATTCTTTTTAATTGTCAAACTTTCAATACTTTATATTGATTTTTTAACAGTTAATATTTTTTTTTAAAAATATAGTGTTTGTAATGTTTAAAGTAAAAAGGTAAGTAAAGTATAATATTTACTTTAAATACAATGAATTATGTTGATGTGTCAATTTTTCGGAAGTATTTAAGTATAGACGAAAAATCGGTAGGCGTGTTGTAGGTATGATTTAATTTTGAGAGTAAAATCCTTGTTGCTTCTGTTATTTCGACTTCCGGAAAGGTGGAATCAGAGCGTGTGTCATTCAAAAACCTGATAATCGAAAACGCGTTGAAAATTCTCACAAAATGTTTTGTAAATATTTCGATATCAGTACTATTATTCCTTATTTTTTCTAAATTTTCATAAAAATCAGTTTTGTGTAAATATCTGTCTAAGATTTCGTGTATTTTAACACTTTGAGGTGAGTAATAGAGATTCGGAATTTTGGTATAAAAATCTTTAAGCAATTCAAAAGCCGCAAAATTATAGGTGTAATAATCAGTTTTGTCCGAAGTTAATATTTTTTTTATGGCTGCACCTGTGCCGAAGGGAACTCTGTCAGACTCGCGCGGAGAAGGGTAAACTGTAGCCGATTTGAGTTCGGAAAATTTGCCGAGTGCTATAATTTTTTGCAAAAAATAGAAATCTTCACCTGCTTTTTTTTTATTCATTCCGCCTTGCTCCGCATAAGTTTCTGCCCGAACAGCAAAACTTGAGCCGACAGTGTAGTACCCGTAGGGAAAATCGGTATAGGCTAATGCGTGTTTAAAGTATCGAAGGTGCAATTCATAGTTCGTAATTGCCTGATATTGAGTTGAGTGAAAAATATCACCAACTAAAGGATGTTCAAAATGTATGGAACAACAATTGCTTTGCGGATGTTCCGTAAAATGTTTTTCAATTTCCAGAAAATAATTGTCAGACACCGTGCAGTCTGCATCCAAACCTGTTATGATACCATGCGGATTGCGTATTTGCGCGAACCGTCTGACGGCTTCATCCATCGCTGTTTTTCGCGCAAGTCCTACGCCTGCGTGCTTTTGCGGAAAATCTGAAACGTAAATAATCTGAAATCTTAAATGTTCGACCGTTGCGCGCTTGCAAAATTCGATAGATTCAGAATAGGTTTTTAGATTTTGTTCTACAAGGTGTTTTTCTGCATCTTGTGCATTGTTTATCAATACGATAACTTCTGCTTTCCCGGTATGAGCTTTCGTATTTGCCAGCGATAATAGAGTTTCATTTAAATTTGGTTCGTTAAAACAAGGAATGGTAACAATGATATTCACCGAAGGGTGAGGTTCGTGTGCAATCATTTGATTCCTGACCTCAAAACGTTTGAAATATGTGTTGAAAACTTGTGTCAAAAACTTGTATGTTTGAAATAAAAAAAACGCCCGTATTATTTTGATTACGAGCGTTTTGCGAGTTTATGAAAAATTATTTTGTGCCCGAACTGTCCTTGGTGCCTGCATAAGTTCGGTAGCGTTTATTCAAACCGTCAAGTATTTCTTTGGTGATATCCATACCTTGGTCTCCAAGTAAAATTGAAGTTCCCAAAGTATCGTTTGCGAGTATCAGGTTGTAATTTTTATCTGCATTATAAACTTTTAGATAGCTTTTTATGCTGTCAAAAACCGAGAGTGTCAGTTGTTGATTTTTATCCATCGCTTCATATTCGTAGGTTTGTTTATCTCGCATTATTTCCTGTTCTTGATATGCAAGTTGTTCGCCTTTTTTTTGTGCGGTTGTCGGGGTCATCATTTTATCCTGAACTTGTTGTTGCAACTCCATCGCTTTGCGTTGCAGTGCTTTATAGCGTGATTCTAATGAAACTTCTTTTTCTTCGGACCATTGAATAAGTTTTGTTTTTTCTTCGTTGTAATAATCATACGCATCTACCAAAGTGTCCAAACTGATATAAGCTACCGATAGCCCTGACGAGCCTGTTGTCGGATTTGAGGTTGTCGTTTTTTTATTTCCGGTGGGCGACCCGATTAGGGCAACAATAGCAACCACAAGAGCTGCAATACTTACAAAAAGCGGAATATTTTTCATCAATACTGATATTTACAAATTGAAATGCAAAAGTAGTTTAATTTCACTAAATCAGAAAAAAATGTATCAATAATTTTCATGCTTTAAATGTTGTCCGGTTTTTCGGTTTTTTTAATTACTTGAAAATTTCTTGAGGTGTTTTAATCAAAACTATTAACTTTGCACTCCAAATTCAAAACAGATATATTAACAAAATGGACGGATACAAGAAAGAATTTGCCGATGATTTTCGAGAAAATATTTATACCGATGTCGTTAAAGCCGGTAAACGTACTTATTACTTTGATGTAAAAGAGACCTCAAAAGGTGAACAATACATCACAATAACCGAGCGTAAACGCATATACAACGAAGACGGAACTTTTCGGACAGACAAACACAAGATGTTCTTGTACAAAGAAGATTTCGACAAATTTACCGATGCACTCAAGGATATTATCGCTTTTGTAGATACCGGCGAACGTCCGATACGTATTGCCGATACGGAAGAAACATCTGCTTTTGATGCTTCTCAAATTCAATTTGAAGATTAAGTGATTCATAAACAAATTTTTGAAGCAGGATATACAGAATAGATTTGCTTTAATTTTGTTGTAATTTTGAATTTAACTTTCAAAAAATACTTGCGACATAAATGAAATGATTATCTTTGAGGCATCATTTAAACCTTTACGATATGTCATTCAGTAAAATAAAACCGGGTGTGGTATCCGGACAAATGCTTCAGGAATTATTTCGCATTGCACGCGAAAACGAATTTGCCCTACCGGCTGTGAATGTAACAGGAACCAATACAGTCAATGCTGTTTTGGAAACTGCTGCAAAAGTTAATTCGCCGGTAATCATACAAGCTTCCAACGGCGGTGCTTCTTTTTATGCCGGTAAATCCTTGCCGAACGATAAACAACAAGCCTCAATTCTGGGGGCGGTTGCTATTGCTAAGCATGTCCATACCGTTGCCGAAACTTACGGTGTGCCGGTTGTTTTGCATACAGACCATGCCGCAAAAAAACTTTTGCCTTGGATTGACGGATTAATTACCGAAAGCGAAAAACATTTTGCACAATTCGGAAGTCCCTTGTTTAGCTCGCACATGCTTGATTTGTCCGAAGAACCCTTACACGAAAATATTGATATTTGCGTAAAATATTTTGAACGCATGGCTAAAATGGGCATGACGCTCGAAATAGAACTCGGTGTAACAGGCGGCGAAGAAGACGGCGTAGATAATTCAGATGTAGATAATTCTAAACTTTATACACAGCCTACGGACGTTGCGTATGCTTACGAACGACTTTCGATGATAAGTCCGAATTTCACAATCGCAGCTTCGTTCGGTAATGTGCATGGCGTTTACAAACCCGGAAATGTTGTATTGACTCCTAAAATTTTGAAAAATTCGCAAGATTTTATTCAAGAAAAATACAAAAAAGGTGCAAAACCTGTAAATTTTGTTTTCCACGGAGGTTCGGGTTCTACAACTGCTGAAATTCGAGAAGCAATTTCTTACGGCGTTATTAAGATGAATATTGATACCGATACTCAATGGGCTTTGTGGGATGGAATCCGTCAATTTGAAGCAAAAAATCGTCAGTATTTGCAAGGGCAAATCGGAAATCCGGAGGGAGAGGATAAGCCGAATAAAAAATATTACGACCCGCGCGTTTGGCTGCGAAAAGCAGAAGAGGCTCTTATTGAACGTTTAAAAAAGGCTTATGATGACCTTAACTGCTTGAATCGCAATGAAATATTGTAACTATTTGCGAATATTAAGTCGTTCTTAATTAGGGTTTGTTGAAAACGATTATAGAATTAAAATATAGATACATACAAAGATATTATTGTATTTCGAGTGCAAACTTTTTGATATATCAACATAAAAATCCTTGCACATAAAAT
>DYOJ01000281.1 GCA_020720705.1 Acetofilamentum sp. | reverse complement strand
TTCTTTGTTTTTTAATAGTTTCAATTGAATTTCAACTGAATTTCTAAAAACATTCAGAACGAAATTTCGTATCCACTCAAAAAAGTATGGTAGAGCTTTGTCAAAGTTGTGTTTACAAAATCGTAACATCTTGAATTTTAAGAACATATTTATTTATAAAACTTTGACAAAGCCAAATTTACCATACGATATTGAGTAGATACGAAATTTCGCTATATCGTAAAGAATTTCAACAAGTTATGAGTTTTCTTGCAAGCACTGTTTAAAAAAAACTTCGTTATTTCATTAAAATTTCCAATAATATTAGATGCGAAATTAAATGTATCATAAAGTTAATCAGTGAATTATGAACTACTTTTTTATCAACAAGGTAGCAAGTTGATAGGAATAAAAGCAAAAAGCTCAGATTTCTCTGAGCTTTATTTTGCGGTCCGGACGGGACTCGAACCCGCGACCCCTGCCGTGACAGGGCAGTATTCTAACCAACTGAACTACCGAACCGTGCAACTTTTATTTCTAAAAGCGTTGCAAAGGTAAAGGCTTTTTTCAGACTGACAAATTTTTTTTCAAAAAAACCTAAAAAAAAACGTATTAAAAATATCTTCAAAATTGTAAAAATTATAAACAATTGTTTTACTGATAATTATCTATTATCAACATACTTTAATTTAAAATAACAGATTTTGGAAACGAATACTTATACTATATTTGCCGATAATGAAAAGTGCGATTACATATTTGTACGTAAGTATTATAGGTTTTGCTTTTGTGCTGAGCACAGGCGGATACAGCCTATACAAGCACACCTGCGAAACATGCAACATTTCTTATGTTTATGTTGTTGACCATGACCATTCGCACAAACATCAATGCAGTTCCGAAACAAAGCATTGTTGCTCAAATACAAGTTCTGAAATTCAAGATGAATGTATTTACGACGAACAAAATTGTTGTTCCGATTTTGAATATTTTTTCAAATTAGACCAACCGTTTACGCCCAAATACTCAGATTTTCAGCTTAATGTTCCTGTTTGCTTTCTCTCGGCTATTAACTATTTTGACATTTATGCCGTAAATTCGATTTATAAAAACGGGCAAAACTTATACAAGTCGCCGCCGGAACAAAGTTGTAAATTTCTAAAACTTTCTGTTCTTCGAGTTTGATATTTTGTTTTTGATACACAAGTGAACTACGTAAAGTTTATCATCAACAAAATTTTCAAACATGAAAAAATATCTTTTTACAGGTATTGCAATTCTATTTGCGATACAATTACAGGCACAATATATTAAAGGTGTGGTCAAAAATTCGGAAAACTCAAAACCACTTTCGGGCGTAATTATCAATTGGCTCGGTACCACATCGGCAATGCACACAAACACGGAAGGCGAGTTTATGATTGAGAAACATGAAGCGTCTAATTTATTAGTAATCAGCATTTTGGGGTTCGATAAAGATACAATCACCGTAGTCGAATCCGATGTGCTTACGATTTATCTGAATCCGAACAACGCCCTCGACGAAATAATCGTTGAAACCGACACAGACGGCGAATATCATTCCACGACAACAACCCACGCCATGACGACCATAACCTCAGAAGGACTAAACAAATTGCCGTGTTGCAACCTTTCCGAAAGTTTTGAAAATAATGCGAGTGTGGATGTGTCCTATTCAGACGCGGTTTCGGGTGCAAAACAAATTCAATTGCTCGGACTTGCCGGAGTTTATTCTCAAATATTACGAGAAAATTTACCTGTCGTACGCGGATTGTCAGGGAATTACGGGCTTACACATATTCCCGGTCCGTGGTTACAATCCATTCAGATTTCAAAAGGTGCATCGAGTGTTCGTAATGGTTATGAGTCAGTTACGGGACAAATTAACACCGAATTTAAGAAACCTGAAAAATCGGACAAACTTTTCGTAAATTTGTTTGGAAATTCCGAACAACGTATGGAAGCAAATATCACAACTGCTTTCAAAATAACCCCAAATTGGAGCACCATGCTTTTGGCTCACGGAAATATGCTCACACGAGCGCATGACCTCAACTCTGACGGCTTTGCCGATATGCCGACCGGACAAAACCTAAACCTTATGAATCGTTGGAAATATTACAACGGAACGTTTATGGAAGCCATGTTCGGGATTAGCGTTATGTCAGACGAACGTAGTGCCGGGCAAATTGAACATGCCGAAATGCTTGAAAATCCATACCTTATTGAACTAAGAACCCGAAAAGCAGAAGCATGGGCAAAGGTGGGTTTTATCTTGCCCGACAATCTGGGAACAATCGGCACGATGTATTCTGCAAATTTATACGAACATTCATCCGTGTTTGGATTGAAGAACTATTCAGGGAGTCATAATAATTTGTATATCAACATTATATATGAGAAAAATCTCGGTTACACAAGTCGCAAGCTCGAAGTGGGAACAAGCTATTTGTATGACGATTATCGTGAAATTTATTCCGAAACTGCTTTCAACCGAATTGAATCCGTGCCGGGTGTGTTTACTCAATTTACCTACACACCAACCCACCGATTTAATATAATTGCCGGTTTACGTGCTGATTATCATAATGTTTACGGAATCTTTTACACGCCTCGCATTCATACTCGATTTGAAGCAACCGAGCAACTTATTTTTCGGGCATCAGCAGGAAAAGGCTACCGTACAGCTTCCGTTTTTGCCGAAAATGCCGGAATCTTTGCAAGTTCAAGAACTTTGATTTTGCAAGATAATTTGAACCGTGACGAAGCTTGGAACTATGGTGCAACTATGAGTTATAAAGTTGAGATTGAAAAAAATCGTGATTTTAGTATAAATTTGGACGCATACAGAACCGACTTTATCAAGCAGGTAATCACAGATTTAGATGCTTCTGCGCACGAAATTCGTATTCAGAATTTGAACGGTCAATCTTTTGCAAACAGTTTCCAAGCTGAAATTGCGGTTGAACCTCTAAAACAATTGGATATTACGGCGGCAATTCGATACAATGATGTAAAAATTACACTCTCGGATAATAAATTACACGAAAAGCCGTTTGTAAACCGATATAAAGGTTTGGTTACTGTTTCATATACAACAAGATACGAAAAATGGAAATTTGACATTACCAATCAATTTAACGGAACCTCTCGCCTACCCGATTTATCAGAAAATCCTACAGCAAATTCGTTCACGGAACGTTCAAAACCCTACTATATTTTGCATGCTCAAATAACAAAAAAGCTCAAACATGTAGAATTTTATATCGGTGGTGAAAATCTATTTAATTTCAGACAAAAAAATCCTATTATTGACCCGCAAAATCCGTTCGGCGAACATTTTGATGCCACAATGGTTTGGGGTCCTATATTCGGACGCGCGTTCTACGGCGGATTGCGCTTTACTTTGAATTAATATGTTAATGTGCTGATAAATTACAAATTACAAATATTTTTTTCTAATCATTCTAATTTTTTTAAATCATGAAAACCATCAAATCAATTTTAGCAGTAATGCTTGTGCTTGTTGCATTTGCAACAGTAAGTGCTCAAAAGATGCAAACCGTAACCATTTTAACCTCAGCACAATGCGATATGTGTGAGGAAAAGTTGGAAAAGAACATTGCGTTCGAAAAAGGCGTTAGCTCGGTAGATTTGGACGTGCAATCCAAAAAACTGACCGTTACTTTCAATTCAAACAAAACCAACGTTGAAAGTTTGCGAAAAGCTGTAACAATGCTCGGATACGATGCTGACGGTATGGTTGCAAATTCGGAAGCCTATTCAAAACTACCGGATTGCTGCAAAAAACCGGTTAAATCATCAAACAGCGGAGCTAAATCAAGCGGCGGATGCGGCAGCAAACGCCCATGCTCGCACAGTTGCGGCGGTTCAGGTAAATAATCCTGATTATCACAAAGGAGTTTGTATGAAAAAATACAAACTCCTTTTTTTATGTGAAAAACAACTATATAAACCTAATTTTCAACAGATTAAGCTAACTCAACTCGAGCTTTTCTTTTTCGAGAGCGTCCAGTTCGGAGTGCAAACGTTCCCATTCCGATAGCGTTTTCTCAAGCTCCGACTGCTTGGTTTGCAATAATTTATAAAATTCAGGATTTGACAATTCTGCCGCGCCTGTGGCAAGTCCGCTCTGCATCTGAGCGATTTCGTGCTCCAAAATTTCTATCTGTTTTTCGCACAGCTCAATATCTTTCTCTGCTTTACGAATCTTTTTTTCGTGTTCTTTGCGCAGCAGATA
>DYOJ01000280.1 GCA_020720705.1 Acetofilamentum sp. | reverse complement strand
GCGGAGAAAGAGGGATTCGAACCCCCGGAAGTGTTACCTTCAACGGTTTTCAAGACCGCCGCATTCGACCACTCTGCCATCTCTCCTTACATTCCGTTATTTACGAAAGCGGATGCAAATTTAAAAACATTATTCTTATGAAAAAAAAAAAATCCATGTTTTCTGAATATTTGTTATTTTAAACGATTCACTTTTCTTTTTGATTTTGTAATCCGATTTTACACAAAATAGGAAAGTGGTCAGAATAAGTTTTCTCTATTCTTTTGTAACTAACTGATTCTAAACTTTTTGAATGGAAAATATAATCAATACGAAACGTTGGCGAAAAACGTGTATAAGTGCGCCCGATTCCCGAAAAACTGCGGTGAAAAGAATCAGTAAATCGCTCACTGAATTGATTATATGCAAAAGAAACCGGTTGGTCGTTGAAATCGCCGCAAACAATCACCGGGTAAGGCGATGTTTCAATATGTTTCAGAATGATAGATATTTCTTCCGAACGAGCCGCATAAGCGTCGGCAACTTTCAACCACAGGCTGAATATATTGGATTTTTGTTTTATTTTATCGGAATCTTTACCGTCAATCAAATCATAATCGCTATAACTCAGGTGCATGGATGCCAGATGCAGACTGTAAATCCTGATGGTATCCGCCGGACTGACAATGTCAGCAAAAATACATTTTTTATTGGATGTGCCGATATTTATTAATCCTTCGTTGAGAATCGGAAATTTTGAAAAAATCGCATTTCCGGTATATTTTTTATCATATTTATATGAAATCAAATAATTATTTAAGCCCAATTTAATAATAGAATCCTGATAATTGAGTGTATCTTCACGCGAATAAAATTCCTGAACACACAATATATCAGGAGCTTCTGAATTTATCAGATTTATTATTTTTGTACCCAACCGAGCGTCTTTTATCCATTTCCAACGGTTAAACATGCGCACATTGTAGCTCATGACCTTAAATTCTGTTCCGGTTTGCAGCGATTTTTCAGTTCCGAATGAAAAGAAATCAAGAAAAACAGGAAGTATCAAACTAAGTAAAATCGAGAATATTAAAACTGATTTCTTGTTTTTAAGAAACAATGCACGGATAAAAAAAAACAAATTGACACTCAGAATTATCGGAAAAAAAAGTCCGATAAATGCAAAATATGGAAATACTGAAGGATTAACAGTTACGGCAGGAACTGTAAGTAATAAGAGTACGGCACTGGTAATAGCCGTTATTTTTAATATCCACTTTAAAAAATTTCGCATCGGATACGATTTCAAGCGTGAAAGTATAGTAAATCTTTGAATTGTCAAAATATCAAGATGTTTTTTCAAAAAAAAATGTTTAAAGTTGCTTACTTATCATAACTTTGCGCTCGTATTCATTTTTATCAAAGTCAATTTACAAAGAAAGATGATTCCAAGAGAACTATCCGAACAGGAACAAATCAGGCGAGAGTCGCTTGCCAGAATTCGAGAACTCGGTATTGACCCATACCCGGCTGAAAAATACGATGTTACGGCTTATGCCGAAGACGTCAGAAAAAAATTTAATGCTGAAATCAATAATTTTCAAGACATCAGCATAGCCGGAAGAATCATGACAAGAAGAATCATGGGCAGTGCCTCATTCATTGAACTTCAAGACAGTACCGGTCGAATACAAGTTTACCTCAACCGAGATGTAATTTGCTCCGATGAGGATAAAACCTTATATAATGTTGTATTTAAAAAATTACTTGACATCGGTGATATTATCGGAATAAAAGGAGATACCTTCTTAACGCATACCGGAGAACTTTCAGTTAAAGCAAAAGAATTTACCATTCTTACCAAATCCGTTCGCCCCTTGCCGATTGTTAAAGAAAAGGACGGAATTATTTATGATGCTTTTACCGACCCCGAGCAAAGGTATCGGACACGCTCATTGGATTTAATCGTGAATCCGCATGTGAAAGAAGCTTTTATTAAACGTACAAAACTCACAAACTCCATGCGTGAGTATCTAAACGGCAAAGGCTATTTGGAAGTGGAAACCCCTATATTACAACCGATATACGGAGGCGCAGCGGCTCGACCGTTCAAAACACATCACAATTCACTTGACCAAACTCTATATTTACGGATAGCTAATGAATTGTATCTCAAACGTTTAATTGTAGGAGGATTCGACGGAGTTTATGAATTTGCCAAAGACTTCCGCAACGAAGGTATGGACAGATTTCACAACCCCGAATTTACTCAAATGGAATTGTACGTTGCCTACAAAGACTACAATTGGATGATGGAAACCGTTGAAGAAATGGTTGAGAAAATTGCCATTGATTTGCACGGCACAACGCAAGTTAAAGTCGGGGAAAACACCATAGATTTCAAACGTCCGTGGAAACGCTTCACGATGTACGAAGCCATACAACATTTTACGGGGATGGATGTTTCCGAGATGGATGAAACCCAAATGCGTGAAACTGCAAAATCGGTCGGCGTGGAAGTAAATGACAGTATGGGACGAGGTAAATTAATAGATGAAATTTTCGGCGAAACATGCGAACACCAATTAATACAACCGACATTCATTACTGATTATCCGGTAGAAATGTCGCCGCTGGCAAAAAAACATCGCTCAAAACCCGGACTTGTTGAAAGGTTTGAAGGCATTTGTAACGGCAAAGAAATCTGCAATGCTTACTCCGAATTAAACGACCCCATTGACCAACGTGAACGCTTTGAAGAACAACTTCTGCTTGCTAAACGCGGCGATGACGAAGCCATGATGACCGACGAAGACTTCCTCAAAGCTATTGAATACGGTATGCCGCCAACCTCCGGTCTGGGTATCGGGATAGACCGTTTGTCAATGATAATGACAAACTCGCACTCCATACAAGACGTGCTGTTTTTTCCGCAAATGAAACAAGAAAAACGTGAGCACTTTGATGAAGACGAAACATATCTTGCAAAAGGCATCCCTGCAGAATGGATACCGTTGATTCAAAAACTCGGATTCAAAACCGTAGAAAGTCTCAAAGAAGCAAAATCCGGAAAATTATTC
This sequence comes from Acetofilamentum sp., assembly GCA_020720705.1. GTDB lineage: Bacteria > Bacteroidota > Bacteroidia > Bacteroidales > JAADGE01 > DYOJ01. The sequence continues at coordinate 1,208 of DYOJ01000280.1, read as the reverse complement.
AACGATTTGTGCATCTTAAACAAAAAAGGAAAACTCGGATTAACTAATCCGACCCCCGAAGCCGTTGCCGGTTGGACACTTTGATATTACTAAGATAAAAAATATCTGAAAAATTAATATTCATTGATATTTTTAATTGAAAAATAATAAATTTGCATCCGTGTACGTTATCAGTAAAACGTAAGTTACGTAAACATGTTTTTAGTTTAATAGAAATTTATACTGTTATGAAAAAAGTAATCCTGCTTTTGACTATTATTGCAATGCTCCCGATACTCGGGCAATCGCAAGTGCTTAACGGAGTTTACGTGGAGCAAACCAGCTCCGAGCGTAAACCTGTACCGTATCAATATTTGCGAGAGGCAGATGTGATGTGGTCTAAAATTATTTGGCGCCGTATCAATCTGACCGAGAAAATGAACCTGTCACTCTACTACCCAAGCAAAGATATGCCTGACCGTAAAAGTTTGATACAACTCATTATGTGGGGCATAAAAAATAAAAGTTTGACGCCCTTCAGAGGTGACGATTTTTCATCACAATTAACGCTGAACGAAATTGACGAAAAATTCGAAGCAGGTGTTGATACAACTTATGACATAGACCCTGACACCGGAGAGCGCATCCCGATTATCACAAAGCGTAAAGCAAATCTTTCCGAAGTCAAAGAAATATTGGTTAAAGAAATGTGGTTTTTTGACAAACAACGTTCCGTAATGGAAGCCCGAGTCATAGGTATTGCACCTATTCGCGTTTACTATCGAGACGATGATGTTGACCAAATTGATGCCCGTACGTCCATTCCGTTCTGGATTTTCTATCCGGAGGCTCGAAACATATTTGCAAGCCAACCTGTTTACAATGAAGACAATCAGGCAGGACAAATAACTTTTGATGACATCTTTTTCAAACGTCGTTTTTCAGGATACATCTATCGAGAATCTAATGTTTATGACGACCGCCGCGTTGACGAATATACAACAGGTTTAGAAGTGTTATTGGAATCTGAAAATATCAAAGAAAAGATATTCAATTTTGAACACGACCTCTGGGAATTTTAATCATAAAAAGTAACCTTTCGGATGACAGATTTCAGTTTATTATATTCTGAAATCTGTCATTCGATTTTTACATCAATAATGCCGTTCCAAAAAGTCTTTCTTACAAAAATTTCGATATTGACATTTGTAAACTATTTACGTGAGTTC
>DYOJ01000279.1 GCA_020720705.1 Acetofilamentum sp. | reverse complement strand
GCTAAACTATTCTAAGCACAAACTTTGCCGAAATCTTTAACTTCGTAAAGTCGAACTAATAAACAGCTCAAAACCTGATTTATTTCTCTGCTATAAAATCAAATCCGGTATATTTTACAAGTGCTTCAGGAATTTGAATACCGTTTACGGTTTGGTAATTTTCCAAAATTGCAGCTAAAATGCGCGGAAGCGCGAGTGCACTGCCGTTGAGTGTGTGGGCAAGTACGGTTTTCTTTTCGCCTTTGGGTTTAAAACGCAATTTTAATCGGTTTGCCTGAAACGATTCAAAATTAGATACCGAACTGACTTCCAGCCATTTATCTTGTCCGGCGGAATAAACTTCAAAATCGTAAGTCATGGCTGATGTGAAACCCATATCGCCTCCGCAAAGCCGAATAATGCGATATTTCAGTCCGAGTTTTTGGATTAAGGATTCTACGTGTGCAACCATTTCGTCCAACACATTGTACGAATTATCGGGGTGTTCTATGCGTACAATCTCAACTTTATCAAACTGATGCAGACGGTTTAATCCGCGAACATGCGCGCCGTAAGAACCGGCTTCGCGGCGAAAACAAGCTGAATAGGCGCACATTTTTATTGAAAAATCGCTTTCTTCCAAAATAACATCACGATAAATATTTGTAACAGGCACTTCGGCGGTCGGAATCATATACAAATCGTCCACGGTCATGTGATACATTTGACCTTCTTTATCAGGCAATTGTCCGGTTCCGAAGCCCGATTCTTTGTTCACCATAAGCGGCGGTAAATATTCCGTGTATCCGGCTTGTTCTGCCTCGGCAAGAAAAAAAGAAATGAGTGCGCGTTGTAATTTTGCACCTTTTCCTACATAAACCGGGAACCCTGCGCCGGTGATTTTGTTACCAAGCTCAAAATCAATGATATTATATTTTTTTGCCAATTCCCAGTGCGGTAAAAAGCCTTCGGGCAATTTATATTCGATATTGTTTCCTCGAATAAATAAATTGTCGGCTTCCGATTTTCCGGCAGGAACTAATTTGTGCGGAATATTCGGAATTTCGGACAGTATTTTTTCTAATTTTGCTTTGGCTTCGTCCACTTTTACACCCAATTCTCGCGAAAGTTCCTTAAGTTCGGCAGCACGATTTTTAGCTTCGGTTGCTTCGTTTTGTTTACCCGCTTTGTAGAGTGTGCCGATAGATTTTGCAAGTTCGTTGGATTCTGCTAAATACGCATCTAATTGATTTTGAGACTCTATACGCTCATTATCAGCATCAATGGCTGCGTAAATTTCAGTCGAAAAATCTTTATTTCTAATTTTTAACGCATCTGCAACTGCTTGCGGATTTTCTTTGATTTTGGCTATGGTCAGCATAAAATTATTAACTTATTCTTGATTTTTTTGAAGTGTAAAAGAACAATATATTTTTCGAATATGCAAAATTTTTACATCGTAAAGACAACGTGTATTTATATTCGATTTCAGACTTCAGATTACAGACAATAGACTCTAAATCATTGTAAATCTATATTTTAGAAGTCAAATATGTACTATTTATTATCGGTTAATTATACTATATTTTTTCAGAAATTAAAAAGGATTTGAGCTTATTTAGATTTTTTTTTATATTTGCTTAAATTTTTAGACTATTGTAACACAAGCGAAATGGGAAATAAATACAAAACACTCAAAGGCAGGCTGAAACACTATTTCCCCATGAAAATTTTAGCAATAGCCCTGATTTTTAGTTCCGGTATCACCATTGCTGTGTTTATTATTTCTAAAAGTGCGTTCTTTTTGATTCCGACTGTTTTGTTTGTCGTAGCTTTTTTTGCAAACTTAGCTGTTTACAAAAAGCGCGGCAGGTTTTACATTGCTGATTATAAAACAGATACATCCGGTATTGAAATTATTTTTTACGATAACGATACCCCTAAAAAGTTAATCTCTTCTTGGGAGACATTCAATTATTATTACGGAGCGGTAAAGGGTGATAACTATTTGGTTATCTGGTATAATGATACCGAAATACTAAAATTTTACAAATCGTTCGGAACGCATAAACTGACGTTCGCAAACTTGAGTGATTCGTTTCAGAAACACATTGCACCCGAACGTATCAAAAGAACTACATCTTTGAACTTTTTTAATCAATTTCCGCTCACATACACCAAATCGTATGACGGATTTTTTAAAATGGTGTAAATCAAATTACTAATACCGCTTTCTCTTTGGCTATACCGATTTCGGCAATAGTTCCGGAATTAAATTTCAGAAAATCAGTTTGAATACCGTCACTAAAAATAATGCCGTTTTGCGGGATATGCGATTCGATTGTAAGTATTTGATTTGTTGAAATTTGACCTGCTACAATATTCGCTGTCGAGTGTTTACTTACAAACGGTTCGCGCACGATAAAAAACAAATTAGGATAGTCTTTAGACACTTTAAGACGTTCAATTTCTGAATTTTGACCAAAAGTGCGAATGATCCCGTTGGTCATATTAAACAGGGAACTTAGCCAACCCGTTGAGCCTGCGCCCGTTGAGACAATAATGCCGCTGGATGACTGATTTTCAGAAATTCCGTTAAATTCTAAGCGATATCTTGCAGATGAGTGCGAAGAAACACCGATGTATAAGTCGTTGAAAGCCAATAACTTTTGTTCGTCATTCAACACCACTTCCGCCATAGTTATTTGCTCGGAACGATAATTTCCGTTCAACACTTCTTTGACTTTAACTATGAAATTTTCGGGTGTAAACGGCAGTAAAACACCGTCATAGCGTGAGGTGTCCGGGTTTATGGCAATCATGGGCAACCCGTGAACGTATTTTGCGACATTTGCGACCAACCCGTCCTGCCCGATAACGACAACAATTTCTTTTGGTGTAAAAATGTATGATGGCAAATATTCTTGTTCTAATACTTTGATTTTCAATACTCCTTCAAGCTCTTTTTTTACTTTTTCAAACGAAAGATAAAACTTTTTATGCTCGTCTTCATAAGGTTTAAACTCGCTTTCTGATTTTACAATATCGGAGGCTTGCATCTGCTGTTCCATTTCCGGAATTGCATTGTTTCCGCTTGTCTTTGCAAAAACGGATGGAGCTGTTTTTGCCTTTTTCATTAAAAAATTAGCCTTTGATTGTGCAATGTAAAACTTTGCTTGGTCTGTCGTATTGAACCGTTCGGTAAGTTGTTCCAATCTGGTTTTGTTTTTTACGATAACTGCGGTTTCGATAGTTTGATTCAGCATGATTTTCAATGATTTAAAATGTCATTTAATGCGGCATAAATTTCCGGAAATTTGAATTTGAATCCTGTTTTACTGATTTTTTCGGAAGATACTCTGCTGCCTTTAATCACAATGGATGCCGCCTCACCCATCATTGCTTTTAGAATAAACGCCGGAACAGGGGGGGCAAGCATCGGTTTTCCGAGTGTTCGGGCTATGGCTTTTGTGAACATTCTGTTAGTTAAATGTTGAGGTGCAACAGCATTGTAAACGCCTTGTATTTCAGCATGTTCAAGTGCATATACATACATTCGTCCAATATCTTCGAGATGTATCCAAGGCATAAATTGTTTGCCGGTTCCGAGTTGAGAAGCAAAACCGGCTTTTGCCGGTTTTAAAAGTTTTGCCAATGCTCCGCTGTTTTTATCCAACACTACTCCGGTTCTTAAAACAACGGTTCGAACGCCTTGTTCGCTGATAATATTTAATGAGTTCTCCCAAACATCACCTACCAATCCGACAAAATCAGTCCCTGCCGAATCGTTTTCATTGAAGATTTTTTCACTGTTTTCACTTCCGTAAAATCCTGTTGCAGAAGCAGATATAAAAACTTCGGGTAAATGGTTTATCCGTTTAAGTTCTTCATAGATTAAACACACGGCATCGGTTCGGCTTGCGATGATTTCTTTTTTATAAAGTTCCGTCCACCGTTTTTCTGCGATGTTTGCACCTGCAAGATGAATAATTGCATAAGCATCATTGAGTGAACCGGATTCAATTTTTCTATTTTCAATATCCCATTTAAAATGTTGATATTCAGAATTTTGAATCTTAGTTCGGCTCAGTATGCTGACATGATAACCATTTGTCGTCAATAATTTGCAAACCATTTTGCCTATAGCTCCGGTTCCTCCTGTTACAACTATTTTTTTTGACATAATTTTATTATAATTAGGAATATTCCAAGATTTACAACTGTTTTAAATGGATAATAATCAAATATTTGTAAGATGCTAATTCCAAAATCAGGAACAATATGTTGTA
>DYOJ01000278.1 GCA_020720705.1 Acetofilamentum sp. | reverse complement strand
ATCAGATTTTTCTATTAATAACCGCTAAGCGGCTTATCGGAGTGGTCTCATATTTACAAATAAAAAATATAGTCAGACTTAAAGTTAAGTTTCTGTAACGCAAAGTTCTGAATATTTCGGAACGTTTTCCAAAAATGTAAATGTATTGTTTTGGAAGTTAATTCTCGCACAAAAAAAAGTTATACCATTGGTTATCAGCAGATATTCAGCCTTAAAAATCATATTATATCTGGCGGCTTGTTCAAATGCGGCTTGGGTTAAGCGAATTTGAGGGGCTTTACATTCAGCAACCATCAGCACATTACCGGATGAATCGTACACAACAACATCTGCCCGGTTTTTGATAGTGTTGTAAATCAGAAATTTCTCTACGGCTAATAAAGTTTTCGGGTATCCCAATCGGTTAATCAGATAGTCTAAAAAACGTTGTCGGACAAACTCTTCCGGGGTTAAGTTCACATATTTTTTTCGTACAGGGTCAAACACTTCCCTGCCGTCGTAGGAATCTCTGAATTTTAAATTTAGTTCGGAAGACAAATTTAAGTCCGGCATTATTTTTTCTTTTTCGGGATTAATGTGTTCGATTTATTGCCTTTCCCTGTCGGATTTTCGCCGTCCGAGTTTGTGATATTTAAGTTTGAAAAAAATTTCCACACTCCTTTCTCAAAATACAATCCGTCATAAGACGAATCCGGACCGTAAAATAGGTATTGACCTTTCAGCTCCGGTTTTGGCGGAGCAAGATGGTCCCAAACTATCATTTTGAAACGCATGTCGTAATGTAACAGCATTTTAACTTGTTCGGCATATTCAAAAATATATCTGTTTTTGGTAACATTATTTTCTGCAGACAATATGGGCAAACCAAATGTCGGCACACCTTGTTTGTCAAAACTTAGGGTTTCAATGATTTTTTTGTTCGAAAAATCGGAGTTTCCGTCCCAAGCCAAAAGCGTATAAATTTTTTGCTTGCCGTTCTTGTGTTGCAGAATCGAATAATATAAGGCTCCATACCAATTATCAGCCGTAAGTATCGCATATTCAGGATTTTGAATCTCATCTGACCTATCCTTTAGCTCATAAATTTTATAACTTTTTTCATTTCTCACATAATATTGAAAAAAACCAAAATAATGATATTCTCCGGCATTATTAACAATGTTCCATGTGTAGATGCGTAATTTTTGGTCATCCGAACGTAAAGTGCCAACCGATTTCAACTCTTTAAAATCATAATCGTAGGAATCTTCTGTTTCGATAAATACTTTTAATTTGTTGATTATTTGAGTGTTAATTTCATCTCGTTTTTTGTCATTATCCGCAAAACGCAAAAACTCGAACAACTTTACAAGTTCCGTTTCGTGGTTTGAAAGTTCTTGGGCTGATAGTTTTGTAAGTAAGACAACTGACAAGGTTGCCAGCATAATATATTTGATTATCGGCATGGTAATATTTTATGGTAAATAACGAATTCGATGCAAAGATTAGTATTTTTATTTGAATCGGCATTGACATCTCCGATATTTTTTCTACCTTTGTTGCCATTATCGGGGGTGCCGCTTCGTGCGGCTGAGATTAGACCCTTTGAACCTGATGCGGGTAATGCCGACGAAGGGAGTTCAAGAGCCTTTCCTTTTTTTGAGTCCACCTCCGGTACAATCAATTTTTGTTTAATTTAATTTCATTCACAATGAAACGAACAATTTTTTTGATTGTGCTGTTGCTGATATTACAAACTGCAATTTTCGCACAACACATTTCGGGCAAGGTCTCAGACCCTGCCGGACAAGCACTATCCGGTGCAAGTATATCACTTACAGGCTCTTATGCCGGCACACTCACAGATTCCGAAGGAGAATTTGTGCTAAATGTAAAGCCCGATATTGAGAACCGTCTGCAAATTTCGTTTATCGGATTTGAAACGGAGCAAATTTCTGCAAAAGCCGGTGAGGTTTTAACTATCACCCTCAAAAAATCGGAAATACTTACAGATGAAGTTACGATTCACGCCTACAGAACCGGCGAATCCGTCCCGATTGCACAAAGTTATTTGACGGCAACGGAAATAGCTTCACAAAATACCGGCAAGGATGTTCCTTATCTGCTTGAGATGATGCCTTCGGTGGTTGCAAATTCGGATGCCGGCGCAGGTGTCGGCTACACCACATTGCGGATTCGCGGCACAGATATGACACGTATCAATGTTACGCTCGACGGTATTCCGCTGAACGACCCCGAATCGCACGGCGTATGGTGGGTTGATTTACCTGACTATGCCTCATCGGTTGATAACATTCAAGTGCAACGCGGCGTAGGGGCATCAACCAACGGGGCAGCGGCATTTGGTGCAAATATAGTCCTGAAAACCAATACATTAAATAAATCAGCTTACGGCGAACTTAGTGGTTCTTACGGCAGTTTCGACACTTGGAAAACGACAGCAAAAATCGGGACAGGTTTGATTAATAAGCATTTTGTATTTGATGCCCGTTTATCAAAAATACATTCGGACGGTTTCATTGACCGTGCTCGTACGGATATGGAGTCGGTTTTTCTTACAGGCGCATACACGAACAAACGAAATTTGTTGCGAATTAATTTCACAAGCGGAACGGAAGATACCTATCAAGCATGGTCGGGTGTCCCGAAAGATTCACTGCAAACCAATCGAACCTACAATCCTTACACTTACGAAAACGAAATAGACCATTATTTACAACGACATTTTCAAATCTTTTATACGCATGAGTTCTCGCCGTATTTTAATGTCAATACAGCATTGCATTATACCTACGGCACAGGGTATTACGAACAATTTATGGACACTGCGAACCCTTGGGCAGAGACTGCTTTTGCCGATTACGGATTACAAGATGTCCAAATCGGCGACAGTGTAATCACAAACTCGAATCTGATTCGCAGAAAATGGTTAGAAAATGATTTTGTCGGAGGTATCTATAGTTTTGATTTTCATAAAAATAATTTGAATCTTATTTTTGGCGGCGGCTACAATCAATATCTCGGTAATCATTTCGGAAGAATCATTTGGGCGCAATACGCAAGCAACGGCGCAATACGCCATGAGTGGTATCGCAGCATAGGTGATAAAACGGATTTGAACACCTATCTGAAATTTAATTATTTGATATTCAAAAAGTTAAACCTTTGGGTTGATATTCAATATCGCTATATCACATACACAATTGACGGTACGGATGACAACGGCACAACGATAGAATTTCGTCAAATTTATCCGTTCTTTAATCCGAAAGCAGGTGTAAGTTATGCGGTAAATACCAATCAATCAATCTTTTTGTCATACTCGCTTGCCAATCGTGAGCCTGCACGAACGGATATTGTAGAGGCTGACCCTAAATATCTGCCAAAACCGGAAACACTGTATGACCTCGAAGCAGGTTACAATTATCGGATGAATCAAATACAGATTCAAACCAACTTTTATTACATGAATTACAAAAATCAGTTGGTACACACCGGCGAGATAAACGATGTTGGCGGGGCAGTATCCGAAAATGTGCCGGAAAGTTACAGAGCCGGCTTTGAATTTGCAGTTCAATATAAACCGATTGATTTTTTTGAATGGCAAGCCAATATCGCATTGAGCCGAAATAAAATATTGAATCTGACAAATTACATTGACAATTATGATACATGGGGGCAAAATACCGAAACATTAAGTGAAACATCCATCTCATTTTCACCCGAACTTATCGCAGCAAATCAATTTAAGTTCAAGATAAACAGATATTTACGCTTGGAATTTAACAGCAAATTTGTAAGTCGCCAATACATTGACAACAGCTCGAACGCAGAACGTTCCATTCACCCGTATTTTGTCAATAATGCAATTTTAGGGACAGACTTTAGTTTTTGGGAACATCATAACGCAAATATAAATTTTGGTGTAAATAATGTGTTTAATACACAATACGAAACCAATGCGTGGGTGTATCGCTACATTTTTGAAGGTTCGGAATATGCTGATTATGGCTACTTCCCTCAAGCCGGAAGACATTACACTGTATCACTTACGCTGAAATTCCGAACGAGTAAAATTGTCCAATGACAGTTTATTAAACATAAAACGAAAAAATATATGAGATTGCGGGCTTTCAATTCGTTTAATTTTCAAGCACTTAAATGAAATAGACCTGCACAATGTTTCATTTACCGCAAAAGCCCGCAATTATCGTATAATTATTTCTACTTTACGAAGTTATGCCGGCAAAAGAAAAGCGTGGACGCTTA
>DYOJ01000277.1 GCA_020720705.1 Acetofilamentum sp. | reverse complement strand
TAACTATAATAATTCAAATCAACAATTAAACGCCTAAACGATTAAACCATAATCAATCTGCCTTACGCGCTTTGAGTGGGAATTTTACGGTCAACTTTTTTGATTAAGCCTTGCAATATTGTTCCGGGTCCGACTTCTGTAAAGTTGGTTGCGCCGTCAGCTATCATGTTTATAACGGTTTGAGTCCAACGAACAGGGGCAGTGAGCTGAGCAATTAAATTTTGTTTAATTGCTTCGGGGTCAGTTGTCGGCAAAGCATTAACATTCTGATAAACAGGACATACCGGAGTGTTGAACGTTGTGTTTCGTATTGCTTCGGCAAGTTCTTCTTCGGCAGGTTTCATCAGCGGGGAGTGAAATGCGCCTCCGACATTCAGTTTTACGGCACGTTTACAACCTGCGGCAGTGAGTTTTTCTATCGCTTTATCAATACCGTTGTATGAGCCTGAAATTACAATTTGCCCCGTGCTGTTGTAATTGGCAGCCACAACGATTTCGTCGGTAATTTCGGCGCAAATATCTTCCACCGCTTTATCGTCCATGCCAAGAACGGCAGCCATTGTCGAAGGTGTAATTTCGCAGGCTTTTTGCATCGCAAACGCACGCTTAGATACCAGCATCAAGCCGTCTTCAAACGTAAGTGCGCCGCTTGCCACGAGTGCGGAAAGTTCGCCGAGTGAGTGTCCGGCAACCATATCGGGTTTGAAATTTTCGCCCAAAGTTTTGGCAAGCACTACCGAGTGTAGAAAAATAGCCGGTTGTGTTACCTTCGTTTGGCGAAGCTCGTCTTCTGTTCCGCCGAACATGATACTCGTGATACGAAAGCCGAGAAGGTCATTTGCTTTTTCAAACAATTCTTTTGCGAGGTCGGAATTTTCGTAAAGTTCTTTACCCATTCCTGAAAATTGTGCCCCCTGTCCGGGAAAAACATAAGCATTCATATATTTGATAAATTTTTTTTATTTTCTGGTTCAAACATCTGACATACTGATAATTTGATAATTTGATAATGTGATAATGTGGAAATTTGAAGAGATTTTATTTTGCAGATTGTAAAATATTTGTCAAAAAAAGTAATTAAATTATCAGCTGTATAGCAGTATTAGAAATAGATTTGACTCTAAAAAATGGATTAAAACCGAATACCTAAACTTATTCCGAGAGGGACTAATGACATGTGCCATAAATGGTCTTCTTTGACCGGAATATCAACGTGAAAACGGAAAAAAATGGGCGTGGACTTACCGAAATTCAAACGATACCCAATGGTAGGAATCCCAAAGTAAGGTGTCTTTTTATCTCCAATCCGATAAACTGCTCCGATACCCGCTTCGAAAAAATGTTTTCCGTTACCGATATTAAAAGTTAGGGCGTGAGGAATAACGTTATATGAGTCAGATGTACCCATAATTCTTATTGTTTGGGACATTCCGACACCGGCTTTAAATGCAAAGAAATGTTCAGGTGACAAGTCTAAATATCTTTCGTAATTAAAAGAGAAGACACTTCCGTCTCCAAAAATTGTTAAATAAATGGCATTTTGGGGTATTCGTAAACTATCATTTTGACTTGATAGATTTAGTCCGTGCACAAAAATCAAAATAAAAAACAAGAACTTTTTCGTCATAATTGTTTGATGTTTATCTTATTAGTTTGCAAATGGCAACACTCTTAAAATCAATAAAATTATTCTATAAATGACCCTAATTATTTTGTGAGATTTTAATATCCCTAAATTCCCACATTCTCAATCAAACCGACCGCTTCATTCTGCCTTTTCCTGCTTCTCTCGTAAGAAATCTATTCGATTATCCGACAACCCGGTGTATTTTTTGATTTTTTCATTTGATTCACCGGCTTTTATCATTTCTGATGCAATTTCATCACTTCGTTCATCCTTTCCTTCGTTTTTATAAATATTCAGCATTGCTTTTTTTGCTTCTCCTTTTTTCATCTCGGATACGGTAGTTGCGTCCAAATTATCTAATTCGGCGATTTCTACTGCTTTGGCAATCCCTTTATTATTCAAATTTAAGACAATGTTCACATTTTTGTCCAACGACAATTGAAATAAATCCAACCAATCCTGATAATTTTGCGGAGTGTTTTCATTTTGGTATTTCGGGTTCGGGTTTAGAAACACCAATCTATGTTTCCAAAGCATGACTATCTTATCGTCCAAATCTCTCGGATTAAAATCTAAGGACATGATGTTTGCGTGGACGGGTTCGCCCGTCAATTGATTGACTTTATAAGGGCGAGTGATAACCACCACACCTAAAACGGTTTGCGGTATTTCGTATTTCTCGCCTCTTTTTTGCTGCTCTATCAATAAGCTGATAAAATAATTCAGAAACCTGTTGAAATTATAATCGTAATCAATTTTCTGAATTTCAATCACAAAGCGATGATCATCGGTTTCGGCATAAATATCCAATTTGATATCGATGTTCGCAATCGGCGGCAGGAAACGCTTTTCGGTTTCTATTTTACTTACCGTAATATCTATATCAAATAGGTCTTTTACAAAATGCTGAAAGACCTCAGTATTAGTAAATACTTTTTTAAAAATTGTTTCATTATCTAAGGGTGCAAGCATAATATTTCGCCTTTATTTATGCAAAGATACTCATTTTTGTCCGATTTTGAGATAAACGAATTAGATTTTTTATGAGTGTTCCGAATATTTTTGCCGAAAACATAATTCGGATGTTCGAGAGTTTATTTGGTGAATTTGTGTTGGTAAAAAAAAATAGTAAAGTAAAAACACTGATATACTTAAACCGGCAGATTTGTTTACTGACTATATTTGATAAATATCTGATAGTCTGCAAATTACCATATCCAAAAATTATGACATTTCAAAACTAACACATTTTCAGTCTAATTCCGGTTTCCAAATTTCCGAAATTCAGCATCTATCGAATCCTATCCACCGAGCGCACAAGTTTTTCGTCTTTTTTGATACCGTTGCGTGCCATCATATTCAGAATGAACATGATAAAAGGAATAAATGCAGATATTCCGAGTGTAACCTCCGAATCGGGAACCGCCTGATACGCAAAAAAGCCTGATAGTCCAACTAATGCTATGACTAACAAACTGTTGTAAACACATAATCGCATTTGAAGTGTTCGGTTTTTGTATAGAAAAATCGTAATTACATTTATCAGGATTGATACTCCCAACACTCCGGTATAGGCATAAGCTGTTTTAACTACTGTGCCGTCGTCAGCTTTTATATCATTAAAATCAAGCAGATACTTTGCACCGCCGCTCAATAATTCAGCTATCGGAAAAAACAATATCAATAGTCCGGCAATCGCAGCCATGAACAACCATACGGTTTGAATTCGTTGAATCATAAAAAACTTTTTTTTGCAAAAATATAAAAAAAAAGGAAACACGACTTATTTCAATTTAAAACTATGTTTCACTTTTGATTCAGACATCACAAAAGAGCTGTAAAACTGTGTAATGTTTCCGATGGTTGAGAATTTATTTGTGATAAAATTATGAAAATCAGACATATCTTCACAGTACACTTTGACTAAAAAATCGGAACTTCCCGAAATGTAATAGGCTTCCATAACCTCATCTAAGCGGTGCATGTGGGCTTCAAACTCGTCAATTGCTTCTTTGGTGTGTTTATCTAACGAAACAGAAATATAAACAATGAGCTTTTTACCGATATGTTCGGGACTTAACAGCGTGATATAACGACGAATATACCCCTGTTTTTCTAACTTTTTTATCCGCTCATGAATCGGTGTCGTGGACAAAAATAGTTGCTCGGATAGTTCGCGGATGGTTATCCGACTGTTTTCCTGCAATATATTCAGCAGTTTCTTATCAATTTCATCTAAAATCATACTCCGGCTTTATTTTCTGATAAACAATAATTATACCGCTACAAATATAAAAAAATTCTTAGTATTTTAATAATCTTATTATTATTTACCAATATCATTTATAACTTTGGAAATTTATGATAAATTTAATCAATATCAAAGCAAAAAACACTACTTTTGGGCTAAATTTATAAAAATTTCACACCAATTCCAAATGATACACGTAATAGACAAGATTACCAACGAAAAGGCACTCGAAAATGCCGTAAAAGTTTACAAAGAACAAGGCATTATTTTGCCTACGTTTGCACAACAAAAACACCCGGAAACCATTCCCGGAAAAATTCAAGACAAGCTGAAAAACATTGGTTTGTGGGATTTTAACCCGCTGAACCTGTTCCGTATTACGTGGAAAAACGAAC
>DYOJ01000276.1:3183-4293 GCA_020720705.1 Acetofilamentum sp. | reverse complement strand
ACCGCCTGTTAATCTGAGGATTAGCAGGCGGTTTTGTTTTGTTTATTTCAGAAAACCATGTTTTCGTAAGTTTTTATGAATATCTTCAATATTGTCCGGTATCTCAAACTGTATCAGCCAATTAACATCCAACCCGTGATGTATCGCAGTTTGCATTAAGTTGTCATTTTTACTGATAAGCTGTCCGATAGCTTGAATATCGTCCCGAAATTCGATGTGCAAATCCGAGTGTTGTTTCTGTATGAGTATCAGAATTTTAAACATCCGAGCAATGATATAGACGCTAAATGTTTGTGCCTTGTCCCGCTTTGCCTTTGCGATATGCTCGTTGTTTTGTTCCAACAATCCGCGAATCATTAAACAATTCAGGATTATTTCGCCTGATTTGTCTTTTGTTGTATCGACATGTTCCGTGATTTTTCCGCTTATCTCACGCATATCCATCAGAAGATAACCCGGCGAATAGTAGCGTTTGGATGCCTCCTGAATATTTCTTATAATTTCTTTCTTTATTTTCGCCCTTTTATCCGTAACAGAGTCGGTATCAATAAGCTCAAAATGAAGACGTTGCGCTAATTTCAAATCGCGCCGGAGCAGTCGTAAAATCAGCTTGTCTTTTTCTTTGTTCGGCAGCATTTGTAATGCTTTTTTAAAATCGTCGTCAAACATATTTCTTATAATTTATTGGTTTTCACTATGTTCCACAATCGCAATTTCCTCATCCGTAAGCTCATAGAGTTTGTAAACCATGCGGTTGATTTCGTCTTCTAAGTCGGAGGTGTCGGCTTGCGGGTTTGCTTTTTTTAGGGCTATGATTTTGTTAGCTTTTCCGATAAACGGGGCTTGGCTTTTTTTTGAACTATCTTTGATTGGTAATTTTTTCAAATTTTCTTTTTTGACTTCTGCCAGAGCTTCACCCTTCTCCGGATTTAATAACGAATGGTAAAAATCCATCAATTTTGAATTGACTAATGCAAGCAGATATTTTAATGCGAGTTTTCCGGTTTCCTTTTGCGTAATCACATGCAGGTTGTTCATACAAATAAATTGTTCGTCATCGAACGTAGCAATCAGAGTATCACCGGTTTGTCTGACAACTATTTTCGGTTT
>DYOJ01000276.1:0-3083 GCA_020720705.1 Acetofilamentum sp. | reverse complement strand
TTAAACAACTCACTTATCGGCTTATTTCCCGATTCAATTTTGGATTTTAGTGCCTCTTGACGTTTATCCATGAAAATATTTATGGTATTGCCGTCCGCTTTTATCCAATCCGTTTGAGACACAAAATGAGTTTGACTCTCTTTGTGTGTGCTGAAATTGTTAATTTTGATATTTTCATTTAACTTATGCACTTTTTTCAGCATAAGCACCTCAGTATCAACAACAGCTTCTTTAAATACCGCTTTTTTGTAATGTGAAATTTCATAGATGTAAGAATTTTCAATGATAAATTTTCTTATTTTTCGATACTTAATGTTTGTCAGCCAAGTATTTGGAATAATTAGCGCAAGTTCTGCCTGTTCTTTAATAAGCCGGTATGAATGTTCGATAAAAAGTAAATATGTATCGAGCTGATAATCTTGATTTTTGTAGTTTCCGGAAAAATAGTCTTTGACAGATTCGCTTAATTTCGCGCCGTACGGCGGATTTCCAATCACAACGTCAAACCCGATAAAATCGCCGTCTTCATTCAAAACTTCCGGAAATTCGAACCGCCACTCAAAGGCATTATTTTTGTCAAAAAATGATTTTTCGCTTTCAACTTGTTCTTTCGCACGTTGCAGTTCCAAACCTAAGCGTTGTTTTTCTTCGTCGCGTTTCTTCTTGCTGCCGCCGTAATCCTCTTCGTCTTCGTGCACAAAAAATCCGTTTTCCGGAAATTTGTAATCGTATTCTTGTTTTAATTTGTAATATTTTTGAAGTGTCGGATTTTTTTGTTGAATTGAATTTATGTAATTGATTTTGATGTCTTTAATCAATTTTTCAATTTCGTATTTAACTTTCTTATCGGTGCTTTTTTTATAAGATTCGACTGCATTTTGATACGAAAAAATTGTCCATTTCGATGCTTTTGCAATCTGTTTCAAACTGCTGTCTAACGAAAAACGGCTGATTAACGAATTTCCGGTTTTGATATTGATGTCAATATTCGGGAGGGTTTGCAGTTCTGAAATCTGCCTTAAACCCTCAGGGTTTCCAAAACCCTGAGGGTTTGGTTGGTGGATATAATACGCATTTTTCAGCAGTTCAATCCACAAACGGAGCCGGCAAATGAGGACAGATTTCGGGTTGATGTCCACGCCGAACAAGCAATTTTCGATAATGCTTTGTTTTTCGTGAAACAGTGCAACTTGCACTTTTTGGACTTCGTGCGGAGGTTTGTCATCGTAACCCAAAACGTATTCAAACGGGCGATTTGTGCGTTTGTTTGTCGTAACGAGTTCGTCGTTTGCGACCGAAATTTCGTAGTCTAACGGTGTGCCTTCGGTGTCGGTTAAAATGTTGAGTTCGCTTTTTACGGCAATGAGTTCGTTCAAAGCTGAAACCAAAAAATGTCCGGAACCAACCGCAGGGTCGCAAATTTTCAAAGCGTTTATATGTGCATTAAAACGTTGAATATCTGCATGTTTAAAGAATTTTGCGCAATATTTTTTTACGTCATCGAACGTTTCGATTTCCGGATTTTCGCGCTCGCGGAATTTTTGCGCCACAGTCAGTCGAATGGCTTCGCGGCTCATATACATGGTGATAAAGCCGGGCGTAAAAAACGAGCCGTCTTGGTAACCGTTTATTTTCTCGAAAATTAAACCCAAAACCGATGCGTTGATGATGGTTTTGTTGTCTTCCTGAATTTTCGCACCGGTTTCGCTCGAAAAATTGTAAGCCGACAAAAATTCAAAAATGTAACGTAAGGTGTTTAAACTGTCGTTTTTTTGAAATTCTGCTTTGTTCCTCAACACGGAACCGGAATACAAAGGCAAGGTGTATCTGTCTTTTAAATTGCTGATATACAGAAAATTCCGTTCAAATTCCGTATCTTCAAAAAGCGAGCTGTTCAAATACGGAATGTTGCCGAATTTTTCGGTAACCGGTTTTTCGCGGTCTTCGAGTTTTACAGCCAAAACATCAAAAAATAGCTCTTGCAATTCGTCGTAATCCTTGATTGTCTTTGTGTTGAGGAACAAATAATCCGGATTTCCGTTGTGATATTTCAGCAATTGTCCTTCGAGCAGTTTGAGAAACAAAATCCGATTCAGCCACGTAATACAAAGTTCCAAGGCAATTGAAAATACCTCATTTTCAGGAAGTTCAGAATTTAAGCCCGATTTTCGCTTGCTGATAAAACTTATTGTATTTTCTAACAGACTGCCTCCGTCGCGCTTGTTTTCCGATTTTCGCACAATTATTTTTTTTCCGCCTTCCGCTTTTTCCTCCAAACCGATAACGTGCAACAATTCGTTGTAAAAATCACTGTTCAGTGTGTTGCTGTCGTTGGCAAACGGTTTTTTCAGAAGATGTTCGGGCGACAGAATTTTGTATAAATCAATCAGTTGCGCATCATCTTCAATAATCACTAAGCGGTTTTGAACCGCAAAGTGATTTGTAGCATAATCGGTCAAATTGATGTATGTGCAAACAATTTCATCCGTCGTTTCCGCAATAATTTTTTGAAGTTCGGAATAAAAAAACGGATTGTCTTTCGCGTTTTCGATTTTGGTTTTGTAGAGTTTTTGAATTTTGCTGTTTCGGTAAAACAGTTTGTCAAATTCGTTTTCGTCGAACAGGAACCACTCATACGCGTTTGTTGCAATTAAAGTATTGATTTCTATGTTCTTAGCCTGTTCGCGTTCTTCAAAATAATACAAAATCAGTTCGTGTAACGCTTTGGTATTCAGGTTTTCGGCTGAAATCATTTCCGTTAAATTGTCGGGCTTTTTTGCCTCAATAATAACGCCGATTGAATCCGAAGCCGATTTCCCGTCGTGAATAACCAAATCTTTGCGTTTACCTGTATTCAGTTCATAATCAGATTTATACCAAGTATTTTTCAAAAAATCGGATACAATATTTTTAAAATGTTCTTCGTGTTCACCTGTTTTTTGGGCTTGTTCGGTTTTCTCAAAAAAAGTTTGCAAATTGACTTTGAGTGTGTCAATTGCGATACGCGAAACGTTTTGCTTCAAATAGCCTTTATTGAGTGCTTTACACGGACTTAGTATATTGATATTCATTCGATTAAACAG
>DYOJ01000275.1 GCA_020720705.1 Acetofilamentum sp. | reverse complement strand
GTCATTTGTCAATAGTCAATAGTCAATAGTCATTTGTCATTTGTCAATAGAATTTTGTTTTTCTATACAATTAGAGTGAATTTATTATACAATCTATTTAATATCAGAAAGATACGAGTATATATGAGTCTCGGGATGTTACTTTTTTTGATGTAAAGAAAATTTCCATTCCATCATAATTCCGAACGTTCGAGAAGGTTCGGGCAGGTCAATCAGCCGGTAATAATTTGTATGTTGCCAATATTTTGTATTGAATACATTGTTCAATTGCAGATAAATATTAAGTGCATGTTTGTTATTTGGGCTTTTTATTGCAAGTATGCCGGCATAAATGTCAAATACGTGTGAAGCGGGCGTAATAATTTCGGGCGGAACAATTCTGTTTTGCCTAAATCGGTAGGTGTGTTTGAGTTCAATATGATACGAAACTTCGTAAAAAGCATCCCATACAAGGCTTTGGGCAACAGTGGGCGGAGGCGCAAACGGTAATCCGAAACCGACTTTTTGTCCGCTTAACTGTTCCGAGTATAGGTAGTCCGCAGCAAGTTCGTAACTAAAATTCGGGTAAAATTCAACACGCAGGCTTAGCTCGCTTCCAAATCTGAATACTTTGGTTTCTGTATATTCAAATCGCAGCAAACCGTCCTCGTAACCGCCGCCCGGATTGAGATAGATGTAGTTTGGGAAGTAATTTACGAACGGCGTGAAACTCAAATCAAAACGGGAATAATCCGTATCAAAACCAACATCTGCTTGATATGATTTTTCGGCTTTAAGTTGAATATTGCCGGCTTCATATTGGTAAAAATGGTAGTTTATCCCGCGAGCCGCCAATTCTTTAGCTCCGGGTATTCTGAAACTTTTTCCGATGTTGGCACGTATCCGAACGTGCGATTTATTCAAATTGTATCCGAGCATCCATGTCGGGCTGCTGAACGTTCGTACTGTATCCGCACTTCGTTGTAAATAAACGAGTTCTGTAGCAC
Source organism: Acetofilamentum sp. (assembly GCA_020720705.1). Lineage (GTDB taxonomy): Bacteria > Bacteroidota > Bacteroidia > Bacteroidales > JAADGE01 > DYOJ01. The sequence goes on along the minus strand of DYOJ01000275.1, from coordinate 3,328 downwards.
CGTTTATCAGTTTGGGGCTTTGGTACCAATCGTAATACGAGCCGATACGGATTTGGGCAAAATCGAAACGCAAGCCTGCATGCAAGTTTTGATTATGAGTTACTACAAATTTATCTTTGATAAAAACTCCTGATGCAATTTGTTGATATTCAGGCATAATAAAACCCCATCCACCAATACGGTTGTGTTGATATTCCGAACTTATTCCCATCTTGACTTCGTGTCCGTGCAAATTCGGCAAACTCCATTTCAGATTTGAACTGAGTGTGTTTTTTGCAAATTTCCGTTCCAAGCTGTCGGGTGGGAGAGGCATCCAACCATGTTCGGTCGGTTCGGTATATTCTTGTCTGATATTGTTTTGCCACGCTAAATCCAACGTTAATAAATTTGCACCTCCCGGGTGAATTAGAGTGTTATTTGCAATTTTCAAATGTCTCACATCCTGATACGGCAAGTCTATATCCGTATCAAGTGTATCATAATTGATGCGGGATGTCCGAATTTCAAGCCCATGTGCATTTGCAAAGAATCCGCTTTTACTTTGTATGTTACTGATAATCAGATTTGAACTGATATATTTTCCGATATACCCTGCCGACCCTTTCAGCGTGTATTCATAGCCTGCCGTGTTCCGAACTTGATTATTTTTAAGCCTGAAATAGTAGGAATAATATTGAATACTATCAGTCGGTACGCGATAATCGTTATAAGAATTAAACGAAGCATCCAGTCCAAACGCAAATTTCTTTTTCCGATACAACCAAGCTGCACCGCCTGTCATACGTTCGTCCGTATAAAAGTTTAAAAATTGGATTCTGTCCGTAATTTTCAGAGTGTGAGTGCCTTCTCTCGGAAGTTCGGAACTTTTTATTTCAATCACTCCGCCAAGTGCATCCGAACCGTATTCGAGGGCGCCGGGTCCTTTAATTATTTGGATGTGCTCTGCCGAGAGTTGGTCTATTTCTAAACCGTGGTCGGCGCCCCACTGCTGACTTTCATGTTTGATTCCGTCCTCAAAAACAGACACTCTGTTGAATGCCATACCGCGTATTATGGGTTTTGATTGCCCGGAACCGATACTCAGAGAGCTTACTCCCGGCAGATATTCAAGTGTTTGCATCAATGAGCCGGAATTATATAGGCGTAAATCCGTAGCATCTGCAAAATCCAAATTACGGGCTTCGCTTGTTACAATATGTAAATTATGGTCGGCTTGTATGGTTACGGCTTCGGTTTCGTAGGTTTCGCAGGGTAAAGCAAATACATAAGTGGAATCGGTTACGAGCTTGCATCTGTAATTTTCGGTTTGATACCCGATATGTGATATTGTAACTTCGTAAACGCCGACTTTTAAATACTCACTTGTAAATTTGCCGACATTATCGGTTGTTAAACATTGATTAGCTACATGTACATAACTATCAGACAATGGTTTACCGAGAATATCGGTAACAATGCCTTTAAATTTAACCTGATTTTGTGTCAAACCTACATTCACAACCAAAACCAAAACAAGCGACAGGAATAACCTTGTCGAATTCATGGGTTTATTAATTTGAATGTAAAACAATCGTCTGCCGGAGTGTATGTGAATTTATATAATTTCACATACTTAAAATACCTTTCTCATTATCAAATAAATGATTAAGAGAAAGATTTTATTTTATCCGACTAAGTCTTGTAAAAAAAACGTCTAAAAAAGAAGATTTTGTATTAGATGCCGAACGGCGGAGCACGGTCAGCTCGAGTAAAATAAGAGCGATAAAATAATGACGATTCGTAGTTGTTTTTTTGCAGAATAGCCGGCTGAACATGCTCATTAGGCAAGGATACTTCATTATTTTTTGAAAAAACAGGAAATTCATAGTCGCATATCGGACAATGTTCAGCATCATCGTCAACAATAACTCCGGGGAAGTAAGCGCTGTTTTCCCAAAACTTTGAACTCTTATCATGGTCGTGTTCGTGCCCGTGATGTAGTTGCAAATGAATCAATTGCACAAACAACGGTGCTATCAATAAGATAACAAACGCAATAATTCTATGTTTGTGTGTATTGTTCATTTCAAAAACAAAGGTAAACTGTTTTTTTTGAAATTATTCAGTTTTGAAATTATTAAATTGAAACTTTTTTTTAATCCTTTGTATTACATGCTTTTAGTGTGTTTTTCATCAACATGGCAATTGTCATCGGACCAACGCCTCCCGGAACAGGGGTAATAAAAGAGCATTTTTTAGAAACCTCGGCATAATTTACGTCTCCCGTGAGTTTGTATCCTGATTTTGTGGTAGTTGTAGCAGTTCGAGTAATTCCTACATCAATCACAACAGCGTCTTGTTTAACCATTTCAATGGTTACAAAATTAGGAATTCCGAGAGCAACTATCAGAATGTCAGCTTGTTGAGTGATGCTTGATAAGTTTGTACTTCGGCTGTGGCACAACGTTACGGTGGCATCGCCGGGGTAGCCCTTGCGAGACATCAAAACAGAAATCGGTTTACCCACAATGTTGCTTCTTCCTATGACTACACAATGTTTTCCGGAAGTCTCAATGTTGTATCGTTCAATAAGTTCGATGATTCCGGCAGGTGTGGCGGGCACAAAACCGTCCTGTCCAATCAGTAAACGACCGGCGTTTATCGGGTGAAAACCGTCCACATCTTTTTCAGGCAAAATTGTTTCAATTATTATATCTTCAGAAATATGTTTTGGTAACGGAAGTTGAACAATAATGCCGTCAATATCAGGGTTGTTATTTAGTTTCTTTACTTCTTCAATTAGTTGAAATTCAGTAGTTTCTGTGCTTAATCGAATCAAAGTTGATGAGAATCCCGCCTGCTCGCAGGATTTTACTTTGTGCCCCACATAAGTTTCGCTTGCGCCGTCATTCCCGACCAGAACTGCCGCCAAATGCGGTCGCTTTTTGCCAAACGAAAGGCGTTTTTCAACCTCGGCTTTTAGTTCTGCTTTAATCAGTGCCGAAATGTGGTTTCCGTCTAAAATTGTCATCTTGATTTTTTTTGCAAAAGTATGTTTTTTATGCTTAAATAAAAATATACCGGTGATTTTTACAACAAAAATTTTGGGTTTCAAAATATGTCCTGTTCCAAAAAAACTGAAACTACAGAAATTTAAGAAACCGCAGAATATCGTTTTGGAAAGTTTTCTCATTTAAATGAATGTTGATTCATCAAATAATTTCATTATAATTTTTGATAATTAAATATTTATCCTTAAATTGCAAGTTGAATGTGTTGGAAAACACACAATACATCTGCATTTTTTATTAAACCCTTTTAAATATGAAAACAAAATTTTTCTCAATTT
>DYOJ01000274.1 GCA_020720705.1 Acetofilamentum sp. | reverse complement strand
TAGTCATTAAGTAGCCATTCGTAATTTTTTATTTAGTTCTACTTTACGAAGTTAAAGATTTCGGCAAAGTTTGTGCTTAGAATAGTTTAGCGTGGACGCTAAACGCAAATAGAAAATGCAATAAGCGTCCACGCTTTTCTTTTGCCGGCATAACTTCGTAAAGTAGAATTAGTTTCAATCGAATTTCTACCGAATTTCTACCGAATTTTATAAAACATTCAAGTCGAAATATTCCTATAACATAAATAATTTCAATGTGTTATGAGTTTTCTTACAAGAACTAAATAGTTTGCGGATTTTTTTGTTTCATAGTTTTGATTCGTCAGGCTTTCATCCGCTGATACCTGCGGCACACGTATCCTGCGAAAAACTTTGGCAAAGTTGAGTACGAGGGAAAAATGCCGTGTGAATGATAAAAAAACCGAGTGTCTGTTGATTATTTTTCACAAAAAACGGTCAGCGTGTTGATTGTTTTTTGTATATTTGCGGAAAAAATTATGCTCGCAAAGTTTATTGAATTATCGGAGAAGGCAATTGAATTTGTTGATTGTCAAACTGTTCGCCCGCAAATAGCGTGGCTGAAACAACGCGAACGGCTTATCGGAATAAAAGGAAGTCGCGGTGTGGGTAAAACGACTTTGCTTCTGCAATTTGCCAAAACGGAATTGCAAAATCACAACCGTCTGTATATCAGCTTAGACAATCCGTATTTTGCCAAAAACGATTTATTTGCTTTTGTGGATGAGTTTGTAAAAAACGGCGGCATGTATTTGCTCCTCGACGAAGTGCATCATTACACCGGTTGGTCGCAGGTTTTGAAAACGATGTACGACAGTTTCAAATCGCTCAACATCATTTTTACCGGCTCGTCGTTGTTGCACCTCACCAAAGGCAGAGCCGATTTGTCGCGGCGCAGTGTCATTTACACCTTACCCGGACTTTCGTTGCGCGAGTTTATAAATTTTACCGAAAAAACAGATTTTCCGCCCTATAAACTATCGGAAATCCTTGAAAATCATCAGAATATTTCCAAAACAATCATTGCCCGAATAAAACCGATACAAAAATACAATCAGTATAATTCGAGAGGTTACTATCCGTTTTTTTTAGAAAATAACGAAAACTATTTGTTCAAACTTTTGGAAATCGTTAATCACGTTTTGGAGGCAGATTTGCCTTTTGTTGCAAATATCAGCTATTCAAGCATTAATAAACTGAAACTACTTTTGCAACTCATTGCCGAAAATGTGCCGTTTAAACCCAATCTGGAAAAAATAAGCGCGCAGGTCGAAATCAGTAAAAATACCTTGAAAGATTATTTGTATTATCTTCAAGAAGCATTGCTGATTTTTCTTTTAAAATCCGACAAAAAAGGCGATTCACGACTGACCAAACCTGCGAAAATTTATTTGTTTCACCCAAACCTAATGCACTGTCTGACAAACGATAACGCAAATATCGGAAACATACGCGAAAGTTTTTTTCTGAACCAACTGCAAGCCTTGCACAAAGTAAATTATTCGGAAAAAGGCGATTTTCTGATTGACAATAAATTGGCCGTTGAAATCGGCGGAAAAAACAAAACCTACAAACAAATTGCCGATATTGAACATTCATACATCGCAGCCGACGACATCGAAATCGGTTACAAAAATACCGTTCCGCTTTGGCTGTTTGGTTTTTTGTATTAGAAAAATCCAAGTAACACGGATTTCAAATCCGCTAAACCGTAACACGGATTTCAAATCCGTGTTACGGTTTGTGTTTATTCCGGATTTCAAATCCGTTTTACAGCAAAAAAATCAATTTTGCCTATTGCGTTCTACAAAATTTATGTATTTTTGCCGAATGTAATCTGCAAAAAATCATACAACAATTTAAAAATCGGTTACCTGTACGGACTGTAAAATTTTGCGGTAAAATGTAGCCACAAGCCGAGGAGTGTTGCTTTTTCAAAGAAAAATTTGTAAATTTGTGCAGAAATTAAGTTTTATGAACGGAATACACTACATAACAAACGATACGGGGCAAAAAACCGGAATAATCATCAATTTTCAGGAAACAAATACCCGTGTCGAAAATTTGAGCGAAGATTTTATAGAAGACATTAAATCCGTGTTTCGTAAGTATTTTAACGGCAACTCCGGATTGCCGAAAATCAGTGCATATTCCGCAGAAGGGAGCCCTTTAACCAAAGCAGAATTTTCAGAACACATTTTATCGCTCAGCGAGCAGGTAAAAAACGGCACAGCAAAAACATACACGCAAAAAGAAGTTGATAAACTTATCGAAACTTGGTAGAACAATGAATAAACTACCGATAATTTGGCACGAGATTGCCGTAAAAAGTTTGCAATAAATCTTTGATTACATCTCCTTAGAAAGCAAAATTAATGCGAAAAACGTTGTAAGAAAAATCAAGGATTTAACTGAAACTTTATCAATTTTCCCCGAAAAATATGCTCGTGTTCCGGAAATAGAAAAAGAAAAGGGCAATTTTCGAGCAGTGCCGATTTATAGTTTTCGCATTATCTACGAAGTAACCGAAACCGAAATCATAATCTTAGATATTTTTCATACAAGCCAAAACCCGGATAAAATTAGCTTATTGACAGATGTGTAGTAGCATGTTAATTTTGAAATGACGCTACATTGTCCTACGGACGAATGCAGGTCAGTAGAGACTTTCCATCGTCCGATAGGACATGGAAACGTCAGAAGATACTTGACATGACAGTAGTAGCATTTTTTTTATTTTTCAGCAAAAAATGAAAAAATGGTAAGTGTGTCTGTTGTTTTTGTAGCGAACAAGATTATCTCGGTTACAAAAATACCGTTCCGCTTTGGTTGTTTGGATTTTTGTATTAGAAAATCCAGGTAACACGGATTTCCAATCCGCTAAACCGTAACACGGATTTTCAATCCGCTAAACGGTAACACGGATTTGAAATCCGTGATACACAAAGCAATGAAAATGCGTGTTTCGCAATTTTTTTCGCACCGTTACGATTTTTTTTTACATTTGTTGCAAAATACGCCGTGCAACCCCGATGAATAAAAAATTACTCGCGCAAAAAATAAAAGAACTCGACACGCTTACGCCCGACGAGCGTAACGCCTTGCTCGAACTCCTAAACACCCGCAAAAAATACGGACTCGTGTGGGAGGACAAGCCCGAACACGTGGAGCAAATTCTTGCCCAAAAATTGCCCGTGCTTACCGAAGTGCCCGAACTCCGAATTATTGCCGATAAAGCCCCTCTGGCATCTTCAGACCCTCAGGGTTTTCAAAACCCTGAGGGTCTGAATAACCCCAAATTATTTGCCGATACGCCCGCCGAAACAAACCCGCAGGGTTTACCGCCCGACCACATCCTCATTGAAGGCGATAACCTGCACGCACTCACTGCACTCACATTCACCCACGAGGGCAAAATTGACGTGATTTACATTGACCCGCCATACAACACCGGTAACAAAGATTTTGTGTATAACGACCGTTACGTGGACCGCGAAGACAGCTACCGACACAGCAAATGGCTCTCCTTTATGGAAAAACGCCTCCGCATTGCAAAACTCCTGCTGAAAGATTCCGGCGTTATTTTTATTTCGATTGATGACAATGAAAATGCACAGTTAAAATTACTTTGCAATGAAATTTTTGGAGAAGATAATTTTGCGGGAATATTTCCTTGGAAAAAGAGAACCACGAAAAGTGATGTCCCATTCGGCATATCACAGGATTATGAGTATGTTGTTTGTTATGCAAATAATAATTTTCAATCGGGTATAGTTCATGAACGAAATTATTATTATACAGATGATTATCCTAACGATGGTTGGCGTTTATCGGATTTGACAACTCAAAGAAATGAATTAGAAAGACCAAATTCTGCTTTTGACATAATAAACCCAAAAGACGGCAAAATCTACAAATATAATCAACATAGAGTTTGGGCAGTAACTAACGATACTTTTGAAAGCTATTATAAGAAAGGGAAAATTGTTTTTCCGGGCGATTATGATTTTTTAAAAATAAAAATACCGGCATATCGTGTTTTTGAAAGTGAAGATAAAGCAAAAGCATTGAAAAAATTTGGAAGCGAAGAATTGACAAAATCTATCTCGACCCTTTTGCCAAAAGAAGTCGGCATGAATGAAGACGGAAACAAAGAAATGATTGAGCTTTTTGGTTCAAAAAAATTTTCGTTTCCAAAACCTACACATTTAGTTAAATATTTTCTTCAAATTTCACGAAATAATAACGCCGTCATCCTCGACTTCTTTGCCGGCAGCGGCACCACGTTGCACGCTGTCATGCAGCT
>DYOJ01000273.1 GCA_020720705.1 Acetofilamentum sp. | reverse complement strand
TAATCTAACAAGAAAACTTGATAGTATCAGATAATAAATTGATTCATAGATTTTACCGTCATGTGTTTGGACATAAAACAGGCATACACCCTTCAAAAAAGCGTCATTCATTATTTTCACATTTTCTGCTATATTTCAACTAATTTTATAAAGAATTAAAAAATTAAGGCGAAATTTTGCTATATCAAAATATAAATCAATGTATTACATGAGACCACTCCGATAAGCCGCTTAGCGGTTATTAATAGACAAATCTGATATTGATATTCAGATACTTATAAAACCGCTTAGCGGCTAAAAACACTTTTCGGAGTAGGCTCATTACATGTAAAATAAGAGTATAACACACTGTAAATAAATTCGTAGTGTGGATTTTCCGAAACCCTTATGTAATTTTATATTCAAGTTTAGCATTCCTGTCCAGCACTGCCAACAATTCTTCTGTGATATTTACTTTAAAATTACGTGAAAACATTTGAACATAGACTTTTGATGCGGCATCGTAAATCAAAAATTTTAAATCTTTTGTGCCTTTATACGAACCGGCAATATCTTGTAATTCGTTAATCAAATCTTCGGATAAATCGTCCAAAGGAACCTTAATCGCAAGGGCATGAACCATTTTATCTTTAATTTCGGACAGCATTTCAATTGAATTTACTTTAAATTCCATTTCGCCGCTTGTTGAACCCCAGCGGGCTTCTGCACGTCCGCGTATCAAAATTGCATAATTTTTGGTCATGTAATTTTTGAATTTTATGTAGTCGTTCCCGAACAGCATAACTTTGTGTGTGCCCACAAAATCTTCAATCTCAAAAGAGCCAAAGGGTTTGCCTGTTTTAGTTGTAGCGTGTGCGGCATTTTTAACGATTCCGGCAACACGGATGTCTTTACCGGCAAATTGCGTAATGTTTTGTAAATCATTGGTTGTAGCACTGCAATAAGAATTAATTTCTACCCGAAATTTATCCAAAGGATGTTCCGATAAATAGATTCCGATGAACTCGCGTTCCTTTTCCAAGCGTTCAAACAAATCCCATTCTTCGACAACCGGTATGGAGGGTCTTTTAATTTCAACAACGTCTCCGCCGCCGAATAGACTGTTCTGATTTGCATCGTCTCCGGCTTGCATTTTGTTTCCGTAACGTAAACACTCCTCAATAAAAGGTAAATCGGAACCGGGCGATTGTGCAAAAAATTGCTCACGTATCATGCCGCTGATAGAGTCGAACGCGCCCGCAGATACGAGTGCTTCGACAGTACGTTTGTTCACGGCTGTCAAATTTACACGTTCCACAAAATCATAGAAATCTTTGAATGCTCCGTTGGCTGTTCGTTCTCTGACAATTTCTTCAACCGCACCTTCGCCTACACTTTTTACTGCAGACATTCCGAATCGAACCTGTCCCTTTCGATTAACCGTAAATCTATCTATACTCTCATTCACATCAGGACCCAAAACTTGAATACCCATGCGCTTGGTATCTTCCATAAACATAGATACCTTTTTAATATCCGAAGCGTTTCGGCTCATGACTGCAGCCATATACTCTGCCGGATAATGTGCTTTCAGATAGGCGGTTTGGTATGCAATGTATGCGTAACAGGTTGAGTGAGACTTGTTAAAGGCATAAGCGGCAAATTTTTCCCAGTCTGCCCAAATTTTTTCAACTGTTTTTACGGCATATCCGTTTTTTGAACACCCTTCAAGAAACTTGCCTTTCAGTTCGTTCATTACCGAAATCAGTTTTTTTCCCATCGCTTTACGCAAGGAATCGGCTTGACCTTTGGTAAATCCGGCAAGTTTTTGTGAAAGTTGCATGACTTGCTCTTGATACACTGTAATTCCGTAAGTGTTTTCAAGGAACTCCTCCATTTCCGGAATGTCATAATTGATGGTTTCTTTGCCGTTTTTACGGGCAATAAAACTCGGAATATAATCCATCGGACCTGGGCGATAAAGGGCGTTCATCGCAATCAAGTCTTCAAAACGATTGGGTTTTAATTGACGGAGATATTTTTTCATTCCGTCCGACTCGAACTGGAACAATGCAGTAGTCTCGGCACGAGCAAATAACTCATAAGTTATTCTGTCGTCGAGGTTAATATGGTCAATATCAATATCTATACCTTTGGATAATTTTACATTTGCAACTGCATCCATGATAATAGAGAGCGTTCGTAAACCGAGAAAATCCATCTTTAACAGTCCGATATCTTCTACATGTTTACCGTCGTACTGCGTAACATATAAGTTCGATTCCTTGCTGGTACTGAGCGGGATATAATTTTCGAGGTCATCTTTTCCGATAATAATTCCGCAGGCATGCACACCTGTTTGGCGTACAGAACCTTCCAATATTTCGGCATACTTTAAGGTATCAACCACTAAAGTGTTGGAAGAGTTTTTTTCGGCACGCAACTCGGCTGATTCGGCGTAGGCTTTTGTGAATGTTGTTCCGGGCTTGTCTATCACGAGTTTAGATAAACGGTCGGATTCCGAAAGTGGTAATTCGAGCACTCGCGCCACGTCTTTTATGGACGATTTTGTTGCCATAGTACCAAAAGTGATAATATTTGCAACTCGATTTTGACCATATTTATCCACAACATATTTCAGCACTTTTTCTCGCCCGTCTTCGTCAAAGTCAATATCAATATCAGGCATTGAAATACGGTCAGGATTCAAAAAACGCTCAAAGAGTAAGCCATAATTAATCGGGTCAATATCCGTAATTTTCAAACAATATGCGACTGCTGACCCCGCAGCCGACCCCCGCCCGGGTCCTACGGAAACGCCCATTTCACGCCCAGCTCGAATAAAATCCCAGACAATTAAAAAATATCCGGGGAATCCCATGCCGATTATTGTATCAAGCTCAAAATCAACACGTTCCTTGATTTCTTCGGAAATGTTTTTATAACGTAATTTTGCTCCTTCATACGTGATGTGTCGCAGATACTCGCCTTCGGATGTGAACCCTTCGGGCAAATCAAACTCGGGCATAACAGGCTTTCGGTCAAGCTCGTAAACCTCGATTTTGTCAGCGATTTCCATTGTATTTTCCAAAACCTCGGGTAAGTCGGCAAACAATGCAGACATTTCTTTTTGAGTTTTGAAATATTCTTCGCCCGAATAGCGCATTCGGTTCGGATTGTCTAATTTTTCGCCGGTACTTAAAGTAATTAAAATATCATGTGCGGCAGCATCTTCCTGATTCAAAAAATGAACATCATTGGTTGCAATAAGTTTTATGTCATGCTTTTTAGCAATTCGCATAAGCTCCTCATTTACAAACTTTTGATGCTTGTATGTTTTTTCATTAACACGCTCATCTTTTGATAAGTGGCGTTGCATTTCTAAATAAAAATCATCGCCGAACACCTTTTTGAACCACAAAGCTTCGGCTTCGGCTTTATCCGGTTCGCCTCGCATAATGAATCGAGGAATCGCTCCTCCCAGACACGCCGAGGAGATAATTAATCCCTCTTTGTGTTTCTCGAGCAACTCTTTATCAACTCTCGGTTTTCTGTAAAATCCTTCTATCCAACTGTATGATACTATTTTAACTAAATTTTCATACCCTTTTAGGTTTTTAGCTAATACTACCAAATGGTTTGATTTTTTATCTAATTCTTTATCGCGCCGAGTGCGAGACTCCGGGGCTACATACACCTCACAACCGAGTATGGGCTTTACTCCTGCTTTTAGTGCATATTTGTGAAATAATTTTACACCGAACATACTTCCGTGGTCGGTTATTGCAACTGCCGACATACCGTCTGCTTTTGCTTTATCCATCAGCTTAGGGATTGCCGAGGCGCCGTCCAAGATAGAATATTGCGTGTGTAAGTGTAGATGAGTAAATTGATTCATGGTTCTTCGTAACTGATTAACAGTATGTTTGACATTTTATTAAATAGGGGCATTCCGATGCGTAAAAATAATGCTTTTTTTTTGAATGAATACTCCTGTTAGTAATATATTAATAAATTAATTACAACTATTTTATTATCAATGTGTAACAAATCATTTATTGAGTTGTTTATGCCGTTTAAAGTTTTCTTCTTATGCAGAACAATCATACCGAAACAAGAATTACTGACAATAAATACTGATTATCCGACTGTTGTAATTTTTTTTTGCTGACATTTTTGATTTTAATTACCTTAGCCGAATTATTTAGTCTGATTTTGCAAAATAAATGAAATATGTTGTAATCGGTCAAATATTTGATATTCAGTTTAAATTATCACAGTCTGCAATAATCTCGAGTTTTTCAGTTTCAAATTTCTGAATTTTGAATATTTAGACGAAAATATAGAT
>DYOJ01000272.1 GCA_020720705.1 Acetofilamentum sp. | reverse complement strand
AATATTTTTCTACTTTTACCGAAATGTAAAATTCGACATTTAGAGATGAACATAGAGCACCTTCGTCAGGGATTATCAATAGAATGGCTCAATTATACTGTTTACGGTTTAAACACTCAACTTTAAACCGTAAACAGTATAGACCGAGGAGTTGTCCAAACATTAAAACAACAAGAAGACAGAAGTTCTAAAGACGGAATGGATATTGCGGTATGCACCATAAATTTTGAACACAAAACACTTCAATATGCTGCCGCATACCGCCCGCTGTTGATGAATCGAAATGGAGAACTCACTGAAATTAAGGGCAATAAAAATCCGATTGGAGGAACATATCCATACAAAAACAAACAATTTGACAACCATACCATAAACTTTGAAACCGGCGATTCATTCTACATTTTTACGGACGGCTATGTAGACCAAATGAATACCGAAAACCGTAAGTACACTACCAAACGCTTACGAGATGCTCTCACTGAAATTTGGAACAAAAATATGGATGAGCAACACATAATCGTAGAACAAAACATCCGACAATGGCAAGCAACTTCCGAACAATTAGATGACATCCTGTTTATCGGCTTTCGATTGTAACGGGAAAATTAGCCATTCATAAAAAATCCGCGTTTTGTGTGGATTTTTTTGTTATATTGCATCTTGATATAAATTTTAAATTTCTCAAAATGAAAACAAGGCACAGTTTAGTAATAGTAGCAGCCCTGATAATATGGGTATTTACAGGATGTACAGGCGGCAGCCTCAAAACAAGTGTGGACGGTTCGTCTTCCGAAAAAAGTTCTTCACTTGCAGACGGTGCAGCTTATTCTGAATCAGCAGAATCTACAAAATCGGACGAAGCCAGTCTTAAATCTGATGTGGACAAAGATTTACCCGAAGACGGCGGGCAAGAACCGAAAACAAATTCAAACGGTTTATTAACCGCAGGTGAATGGAACGACCTTGACAATTGGGCTTTCTGGACAGATTTAATGAAATCGGACGAATGGAAAAACATGCAAACTCAATGGGACTTTTACACGACTGAAAAAATTAGTGTCATCGTCAAAAACCCATCCGGACAAGTGATTGAAGATGCTCAAATTAAGCTCATAGCCTCTGACGGAAAAGAACTTTGGTCGGCACGTACGGATGTTTTCGGCTCGGCAGTATTGTTCCCGGCAGCGTTCGCACCAAACCAATATACAAACTTGAAAATTACCGTCAGCGATAAAAACGGAAAAACTCAAACTTACGAAAAATTATCTTCGGATAAAATTAACGAACTGACATTCAATGGTATATCGAGCGAAGAACCCATTCTTGACATCATGTTTGTAACAGATGCAACCGGCTCGATGGGAGACGAAATCACATACCTGCAAGCTGAGTTGTCCGATATTGTTACAAAAATAAACAAACAAGCCCCCGAGCTTAGTGTTCGGGTAGGTAACTTATTCTACCGAGACCGAGGAGACGAATACGTAACTCGATTGTTCGATTTCACAACAGATATGACAAAAGTTCAACGCGACATTAATGCACAAGAAGCAGGCGGCGGAGGCGACTATGAAGAGGCTGTAGAAGAAGCCCTTTACGATGCTGTAAAAAAAATGTCGTGGAGCAAAAATGCAAAAGCACGCATTATGTTTCTGATTTTGGACGCACCGCCGCACCAAACTCCTGCAAATGTTAAAAAAATTCAAAAAGCCATTGAACATGCTGCCGAGAAAGGCATAAAAGTTATCCCGATTTCAGCAAGCGGTATTGAAAAAAACACAGAGTTTCTCATGCGATTTTTCTCAATTACCACAAATTCAACCTACACTTTCCTCACGGATGACAGCGGAATAGGCAATTCTCACCTCAAACCTACGGTAGGAAAATATGATGTTGAATACCTAAATGACCTTACGATTAGACTCATTTTAAAATACACCGGACATAAAGCTATATAAAGTAACCATCACTCATAACAACCTTTTTATTAAACCACCGATAGAGGCAAGAAATTTGCCTCTATTTTCTGTTAAATCATAAGAAAATTGATAATTTCGACCTGAATTTATACTAAAAGGTAAAACACCAACTATAATAATCAGTCAATATGCTGAATTTTAATTAAATAAGTAACTGTAAACAGTAAACTATAAACCACGAACAGTATACCAGTTACCGTAAAATAAAAATCCTTATTAAATCTGTAAATATGAAACATAAATTTTTTTTATTCGCAACAGCAACCGTGTTTGCATTAGCTGTTTTAAGCAGTTGCAAATCCAACAAACCCGGTATTGTTCCCTGCCCCTCACATCACATCTCATTTGAACTACTGAAATAAGACAAATTTTGAAGTGACAAATAAAAAACCTGATATTCAATAGTTTATCAGGTTTTTTGTACTAATACAAAAACTCGAACGCACTTCTATAAGCTCCAATTTCATTAATATATTCTAAAAATTTATCGTAAAACGGATGTCTGGTAATCGTTGAAGAATCTCCGATAACAACCAATTTTTTCTTAGCACGCGTCATTGCAACATTCATACGCCTGATGTCTGCCAAAAACCCGACCGCACCTTCGTTGTTTGAACGGACTAAACTGATGTAAATAACATCCCGCTCCTGTCCTTGAAACGAATCAACAGTGTTTACAACAGTTTTTCGGACGATATAGTCAGGAAACTGTTTTGATTGCATAACTTCTTTTAAAACAGAAACTTGAGCACTATACGGCGTGATAACTCCAATATTTGACAAAGATTTTATTTTGCCGGAATATTCTATTTGTGCCAGATATTTTTCAAAATGAGAAAAAAGCAATTCCGCCTCCTCCCGATTGTGAGTGCTTAGCGTCTGCGGATGTATATCTTCTGTGAACCCACACCCGGCTGTATCAATAAATTCGAGCACCAAATCGTCATTAAAAAGTTTATGATGCGCTACCGAGATGTCCGCCAATAATTTATTTCCATAAAAAAATCGGTTAGAAAAGTTCATAATCAGCTCATTCATACGATATTGCACATTAAGCAAAACAGATGCTTGCGGTAATTTGTGCATACATTTCTCAAACAAAGTTTCGGACAACCCTTTTTTCCCGGCTTCAATAGACTTAACGGTTGGCGGTAATTGGAGATGGTCGCCGGCAAATATTACTCTTTCGGCTTTCAAAATAGGTATCCAAGCTGCCGGTTCGAGTGCTTGAGACGCTTCATCCAAAAACACGGTTCGATAGGTGCGTCCTTTGAGGGTATGATTGTTCGCACCAACAAGTGTTGAAGCAATAACTTGCGCTTCGGATAGAATATTTTGAGTGATAAAAAATTCAAGCTGAGCAGTTTCGTCTCGTAATTGACGGGCTTCCGTATAAAGTTCTCGCCGTTCGTTACGTTCGGTATCTCCAAAATTGCGTCTAAATTTACCGGCTTTTTGAGCAATTTGCATGGCTTGTTTTTTCAACGACTTTAATAAAGAATAACTTTCGTGATTTGAAATGCGCATGTCCAAAGTCAAGTTCAAATTCTCTTCGGTTACACGTGCCGGGTGTCCGATTCTTACAACCGTAAGCCCCACTTCGGAAAGTTTAACTGCAAGTAAATCAACGGCTGCATTGCTCGGAGCACAGACCAACACTTGCCTTTCCGATTTCAGAATATGTTTGATACTGTGCACCAGCGTAGTGGTTTTGCCCGTACCGGGCGGTCCGTGCACCAGTGCAACTTGACGTGCCGAACGCAGTTTGTTAAGTGCAAAGTTTTGGCTATCATTTAACACCGACAACTGAACTTGAAACGATTCGTCAAACATCGGAGGTGTGTCTCCGATAAGAACATTTTTAAGTTGCTCAATAGTTTCATCCTCATTTTTAATAAGTTTGACGAGGGCATATTCCATCTCGTTGTAAGTATTTTCGTCAAACAAAAGTTGAATCCCAATTTTGCCCGATTTGAGCCAATTCGGAAATTCTTTTGTGTGAAGTGTAACAGTCATTTTATTGTTTTTCACACGATTAACTACTGCATTTACAAACACTTCGGATTCAGAATTTGAGCCGAAATTTGAAAAAATGCTGACAAGCGAACCGCTCGAAAATGTATGAGCATTATCTACGCTTACTATACGTGAAAACTCACAAATTAACTGTTCACCAAAATCATAAGAAACGCCGTCCGTTTGCACCGGATACCAGCAAACCCCCTCTTTTACACGCTCCGCAATTGATGTATTGATAGTTTTTTCACGATATTGTTTAAAATCAGCATCTTTTTCAATCTTCAAGAGCGTTCTTAGGTTTTCTATATAATCTGATATTTTCTTTTTATTCATATTA
>DYOJ01000271.1 GCA_020720705.1 Acetofilamentum sp. | reverse complement strand
CTGACGACGTATTGTTTTAAGAAACGTTAAAATATTTTACAAAGTCTAAAAAGATTTTGATAGGGTTTATCATTACTATATTTTTGCATCCCGAACGTAATTTTCAAACATGGAGAATACTCAAACCCTAAATATCAGAGAACTAAACGAAAGGATAGCTTCAGAAAGTTCATTTATCCGAAATATTCAGTCGGAAATGGATAAAGTTATTATCGGACAAAAACATCTAACCGAGAGCCTGCTTATCGGGATGTTGTCTGACGGGCATGTGTTGCTGGAAGGTGTACCCGGTTTGGCTAAAACTTTGGCGATAAATACGCTTGCAACCATTATCAATGCGGATTTCAGCCGAATTCAATTTACACCCGATTTGCTGCCTGCCGACCTTGTGGGAACGATGATTTACAGTCAAAAACGCGAAGAATTTGTGGCAAAAAAAGGTCCGATTTTTGCGAATTTTATTCTCGCCGATGAAATTAACCGTTCGCCTGCAAAAGTTCAAAGCGCTTTGCTCGAAGCCATGCAAGAGCGACAAATCACCATTGGCGCAGAAACCTACAAACTTGATGACCCATTTTTGGTGCTGGCAACGCAAAATCCGATTGAGCAAGAAGGAACATACCCCTTGCCGGAAGCACAAGTGGACAGATTTATGCTCAAAGTAATCGTAAATTATCCGAAACGTGAAGAAGAACAATTGATTATACGACAAAATATCTCGAAAAGTTTTCCGAAAGCGGACAAGATTCTAACAAAAGAAGACATCAGGCGTGCGAAACTAATTGTCAAAGAAATCTATTTAGACACAAAAATCGAAAAATATATTGTTGATATTGTCTTCGCCACACGGTTCCCTGACGAATACGGCTTGCCGAAATTGAAAAATTTGATTTCGTTCGGAGGTTCGCCGCGAGCAAGTATCAATTTGGCTTTGGCTGCAAAAGCGTATGCCTTTATCCGACAACGCGGTGCGGTGTTTCCGGAAGATGTTCGTGCAATTTGCCATGATGTACTTCGCCACCGTATCGGACTAAGTTATGAAGCCGAAGCAGAAAATATCAAGCAAGATGAAATTATTTCCGAAATTTTGAACAAAATTGAAGTTCCATAAATAATTCGGAAAAATCAATATAGCTGAAATTCGTTAAAACCCGGTTGATAGCCAAGCAAATGGATGCAACAGAACTGATAAAAAAAGTAAGAGCAATTGAGATAAAAACGCGCGGATTGAGCAAGCATATATTTGCGGGCGAGTATCACAGTGCATTTAAAGGTCGAGGTATGGCTTTTGCAGAAGTGCGTGAGTATCAGTTCGGAGACGATGTTCGAAGCATAGATTGGAACGTTACAGCTCGCCAAGACAAAGCCTTTATTAAGGTGTTTGAAGAAGAGCGTGAACTGACCGTGATGTTGCTCGTGGATATGAGCGGCTCAACAATTTTCGGAACTCGAACTCAGTTTAAGCAGGATTTAGCTACAGAACTTGCTGCCGTGTTGTCATTTTCTGCAATCCAAAATAATGATAAAATCGGGGTCATTTTTTTTAGCAACAAAATCGAAAAATTTATTCCGCCCCAAAAAGGTAAAACTCATATTTTGCGTATAATTCGTGAATTGATTGATTTTAAACCCACAAGTTCAAGAACAGATGTATCCGGTGCGCTCCAATATTTGTCCAATGTGATAAAAAAACGCGCAACAGTGTTTGTTATCTCGGATTTTATGTCGTCAAATTATACAAAAGCTTTACAAATAGCAAGTTACAAGCACGATGTTATTGCACTTCAAATTTACGACCCCGGCGAAGTGCGCATGCCCAATATCGGATTTGTGAAAATGAAAGATGCTGAAACTTCCGAAGAACTTTGGGTAAACACGTCGAGCAAACGTGTAAGGAAAATGTACGAACAACAATACGACTATAGGCTTGTGAATATGAAAGATAACTTCAAAAAATTAGGCATTGATTTTGCAAGTATTCGTACCGACGAAGACTATATTAAGCCCCTTTTACTATTGTTCAAACAGCGATAATTTTGACTTTGTGCTTCCCGCTTTCTAAAACAAAATTTCTTTTGCGGGGAAAACAGATTGGTAATTTTGATGTGTTGCCATAAGCACGGATTTACCTTCGGTAACAAAATTGTTGAGTAAATGTAGTATTTGTTCCGAAGTTTCGATGTCCAAATTTCCGGTTGGCTCATCGGCAAGTATCAATTTGGGGTCATTAATCATAGCACGGGCGATGGCAATTAATTGTTGCTCGCCGCCTGAAAGTTCATAAGGCATTTTATTTGATTTATCGGCAAGTTTGACCATTTCGAGGCAGATGTTGATGCGAGTTTTGATGCGTTTAGAATTTTTCATACCGGCTGCTTCGCCTACAAATTTCAGATTCTCAAAAACAGTTCTGTCGAATAATAATTTGTAGTCTTGAAAAACCAAACCAAGTTTACGTCTCAATAAAGGAAGTTCTTCTCGAGTAATTGTGCATAAATTGTAGCCAAGCACCTCAACTTTCCCGGATTGAACAGGAATATCAGCATAAAGTGTTTTTAAAAAAGTAGATTTGCCCGAACCCACTTTCCCGCGAAGGTAATAAAACTCACCCTGTTTTACTGAAAGACTAAAATCTGTAATAATCGGAGCAGCATTTCGAGTGATAGACAAATTTTCAATATTTATTAGTAATTCTGACATGAATTGTGTATTTTTTGCAAACAAAATTAGATATTATTCCGATAAAAGTTCAATTTTTAGAATTTTTTTAGTTTGATTTGTGATTTTATATCGTTCGTCTGCTCGTTTTCCGATTACCCATACGATTGTTTCGCCGGAAGTGATCAATATAACTCGTTCTTTTTCAAATAGATTGAGTTTCAAATCTACAAAAAAATCGCTCAATTTTTTTTTTCGCCCAAATCCGAGCGGATAAAAATAATCGCCGGTTTTTCGGGTGCGCAGTTCTAAATTTGCAGGCACTTTATCAAAATCAAGGAACACAAGCGAAGGATTTGCGTCTATTCTAAATTCATTTGTTATGTCGAACGTTGATAAACATAATTTTACAGGTGTAAGTATTTCTTTATCAGAAGATTTCAGCATAATTGGTTCAACAGAATATGGCAATTTTTCAGCAATCAAAAGCCGATTTCTGTCGTGTAAAACTCGATGGGATGCGGAATAATAAATTTTTCCTGAAATTTGATTCAAATTATTGAAAATCAGTTCATTCGTAGCTGAATTTATACCGTATTCCGACAAAATTTCGAATAAGACAGATTTTGTCGAGGTAGCCTGAAGCAATCTTGGAATATCAATTTCAATAATATCTTTTTTAATACTGATTATCTGATTTTTAGCTTGCGAAACAGCAAAACTGTACAGCTCAAAAGCTTCGGACAATATGCCTAATGTTTTGTGCATAGATTCTCTAAAGTTCGGATTGATTTCCAATATTTTCGGAATTATATCCAATCGAAATTTATTACGGGTATAGTCGGTCTCAAAATTGCTTGCATCCGTTCGGAACCGAATTTTATGTTCGGTGCAATACATCAAGATATCAGACTTGGTTATTTTAAGTAAAGGTCTGATAATGTGTCCGTTTTGTTCCGGAATACCGCGTAAGCCTCGCAAACCGGCTCCTGCTGTGAGGTTTATGAAAAAAGTTTCAATGCTGTCGTCCAAGTGGTGTGCAGTGGCAATATAATCAAATTTGTGAGCAAGCCTTAACTCTTCAAACCACTCATAACGTAATTTTCGGGCAGCCTCTTCAACCGAAAATTTGTTTTTTTTAGCATATAAGGTTACATTAACATTCGATTTTACAAAAAATCGTGTTCGAAGTCTGTGGGCTGCCTCAACAACAAATTTTTCGTCTGCACTTGATTCATGTCCTCTTAATCCGAAATTATAATGTGCAATATTTACCTCAAAACCTTTGCTCAAAAGCAAATGCCAAAGTACCATACTGTCAGCACCTCCGCTAACTCCGATGAGTATTTTTGATGATTTGGGTAATGCCTCGATTGCCGGTATTGTTTTCAAAACAGTGAAATAATCGTGATTTAGTGCAAAAGTCTGATATTTATTTATTTTTCCAAAATTTTTTATGTTTATAAGGTATGAGTCGGGTCTAAAAAGCCATCCAAAACGAAGAGGTAAATCTTAACTACCTTATTATCAATGTTTTGCAAAACACGATTTGCTTATCGCAACTGCCTAATAAACAACAAGTTGCAAATTACAAGGTGTTTGTGCGACCTTTTTAGACCGGACTCATTATTCTTATGCAAAGTAAAGAAAACAGGATGCTTACGCAAAAAATAGTCGTAA
>DYOJ01000270.1 GCA_020720705.1 Acetofilamentum sp. | reverse complement strand
CGCAAACCTAAGCGAAATCCGGCATAAAGTTCGGTTTTAAACCATTCATTTTCAGTAGAATAGAATGTTCCAAAGGCAGCAGGCGAACTTGTAAACAGTCCTTCGTTGTTTTTGCGCGCGGATGTTACAAGATTTAGTGTCGGTCCGGCGTAAATTTTTAGGTTCTTGTAAATTGGTTTCGAGACGGTTAGATGTAATTTTGTCAAATTATCAACATCGGAATACGACCAAGTGCTGTGCTGCGATGTAAAAAAATATCCGACCAAATCCACATTCATTTTTAAGTTTCCGACTAAGCCAAATTCGGTGCCCACACCGTAACCGCCACCGTAGTAAATTGCTGATTTATCGAGTTTTACACCGGCAGAAAAAATATTGTAGAAACGCGAAACGCCTGTGCGAAAACTTAATTCGGAATGAAATGTTTCGCCGCCGCCGAGTTCAAATTCGTGTTTTCCGTGCTTCACAATGCTCAAAAATCCGACAGGAACGCCTTGCGAAATCGTGTCGCAATAATTGATGAAACCAAATTGCGCACCTTGAACTGTTTTGGCAACATTCAGAAATCCACTCACTTGCAAGCCTTTAAGCGTGTCGGAGGCTGAGTTGTAGAACGAAGAAGCCTGTATCATTTCGGAGCTTTTACGTGCAATATTTGAAAATCCGGAAAATTGTCCGCCGTGCACACTTCCACCCGCAATGTTTGAAAATCCGGAGCATTGGATTCCGGTAACGTTACCGCTTGTGAAATTGGAAAATCCGGAGGCTTGCACATAATTCAAATTTCCGCGCACCACATTTGCAAATCCAGACGACTGAACGCCTTCAAAATCAGCCGCAGTAACATTTGAAAAACCCGAACATTGCACGCCTTTGAACGATTGTCGCACCATATTTGAAAATCCGGCAACTTGTATGCCCTCAAACGCGCCGCCCACCACGTTTGAAAATCCGGAAACCTGAATACCTTGCGCATCGTTTTTCACAACGTTTGAAAATGCGCCGACTTCGATGCCGTGTAATGCCCCTGAATATCCTGAAAACAAATTGACAGACAACATGTTATCAACATTTCCGCCGTCAATGCCGTTTGTGCCCATCGGCGAAATAAACGTGATTTGAAACGGTCGAACAATCAGCGAATCGTTCGAAGTTGTTTGTGCAAACGTTGCTGCCGAACCTGCGAAAAACAACGCAAACAACCCAAAATTCCGTGTAATTCTTTGTATTTTTGATATCGTTTTCATACGAATTTAATTTGTAATTTGTAATTTGTAATTTGAAACTTGTAATTGGTAACTTGAAATTTGTAATTCTTAACTCCTAATTCCTAATTCTTAATTCTTAATTCCCCTTGTATTTAGTTCCGATTTATCACGCGTCCGAGACCTGAGATTGAGGTTGAAATTGCGGGCGAACCGATGTATTCCACATTTCCCAAGCCGCTGATGGTTACGTCCAACGATTCCGAAACATTTACACTGCAATCGCCTGCTCCTGAAATAGTTACATCGGTGTCTAAACTAATTAAATCGAAACAATCGAAGGCTCCCGAACCGCTGATTTCAATATCTTGTCGGTCGGCATAGCCGCGCAAGGAAACATCGCCCGAACCGGAAATTTCCGTTTCTAAACGTTTACAATCCGCATCAAAATCAACAGCACCCGAACCTGAAATGTCGAACGTAAGCTTTTCAGCCACAACAACATCCGTAGAGCGAATCTCTCCGCTGCCCGAAACAGAAATCTCAATATCATCGTTGGCAACAAAACCTTCGAGCGTAATTGTTCCCGCACCGGAAAGGTCAATTTTTTCAACATTCGGCAAAGTTACATTCACAGTCAGGTCAAAATCCTGAAAATTACCGCGTTGCAAATCCAATTTCAATTTGTCGCCCGATTTGGAAATGTCCATGAAATCAATAATATTTTCGTGTCCGACGACTTCAACAACATAAGCATCGCCTTGATTGACAACAACATCAAAACAGCCTTCCAATTCGATTTCGTCAAAATCCGTATAATCGTATTGTTGGCTTACAATTTCACCTTCGCCGCGAATGGGCATAAATCCGTGAAAACAACTGCTGAACATGGTCAGCGAAAAAACAACTGCAAAACTGATTGAAACTAAGGTTTTCATAAAAAACAAATTTGTGTTAATATTTGGTTTAAAGCAAGCCCTTCGCCTGCATTTCACCTGTAAGACAAACACAAATCGGTTTACCCCTATTCGAGTGAGCGAAATTTTTGTAAAAAAAATATGATTTATGATGAGTTTACTCCAAAAAATGTTTTTTAGCCGCTAAGCGGTTTTATAAAAGTCTGAATATCAATATTAAATTTTTCTAAAAATAACCGCTAAGCGGCTTATCGAAGTGTGTTCATTGATTTTTTTTTATAGTTTTAATATCATCTTATTTTAATATTTGCAAAATTATTGCAAATATTAGTCTTAAAATTAGGTTTTGATTTGATTAAATTGTATTTTTGTAAACTATTTACACAAAATAATTTTGAAATGATAAAAGAATTTAGCTTTGGAAATTTCAGGTCGTTCAAAGACATTCAATCTTTGAATATGACTGCTTCTAAGATAAATGAGTTCTCAGAAACCAACTTGATTTCGATTGACGAAAAGCAATCGTTACTCAAATGCAAAGCAATTTACGGTGCGAACGCAAGCGGTAAGAGCAACGTTGTCAAGGCATTAAATTCATTTATCACAATAATAAATGATTCTGTAAAAGATGAAGCAGTATTATTTAATTATGTTGCTCTGTTTTTATTATCAGATGAAACTGAAAAACTTCCTACTTTTTTTCAACTTATTTTCGAAATTGACAATATACCTTACAGATACGGTTTTGAAACATCCAATAGAGAACTAAAAAGTGAATGGTTATTCGGAACGCCAAACGAACGTGAAGTTGCATATTTTATCAGAGAAAACGACAAAATTACAGAAATCAGCAAAAAGCATTTTAACGAAGGACATAAACTCGTTTCACTCAACGTGTTTCGGAATAATTCCTTGTTTTTGTCCACAGTTGCCTTCCTGAAAGGCGAACTTTCGAGACGAATTTTGCAAGAAATCTCTTCAATAACTGTGTTGAACGGTTTGGAAGATAAACAGTTATTTTTTGCAGGTGATGAAGTGAAAAATGAAGACAGAAAAAATAAAATTGTTGAATTTTTACAAATTGCTGACACTGCGATTAATTCAATCGGTATATTGAAATTATCAAAAGAAGAGATACAAAAAAGAAAGCCCGAAAATATTGCCTATGACTTTTTTATCCAGCTTCAAGATACTGATTTACTTATATCTACACATAACAAGTTTAACTCTACAAAAGAAAAAATCGGAGAGTTTCAAATGCTATTTGAAAACACCCAATCCGCCGGAACAAAAAAAATGTTTCAATTGAGTTCGTTTATCATTGATGCGGTTTCAAACGGAAAAACCTTAGTGATTGATGAGTTTGATGCGCGTTTTCATCCGTTGATTTCAAAAAAAATTGTAGAATTATTCAACTCAAAAGAGAACCAAAAAGGGCAATTGATTTTTGTAACGCACGATACAAATTTGTTGTCGGCTGATGTTTTGCGCCGCGACCAAATTGATTTTGTTGAAAAAGATAAATACGGCGAAAGCCACTTGTATTCGCTGGTGCAATTTAAAGGTGTGCGAAATTCGGCATCATTTCAAAAAGATTACATCAGCGGAAAATACGGCGCAATACCGTTTTTGGGTGATTTTACAAACCTATTTAGTGTTTGTAAGAAAACGTATAAATAATTGAATATGTGTAAATTATAGCTTTATTTTCAATCGAATGTTTTGTCATTAAAAGTGATACCTATCGGTTTGGGCGAAAGTAAACTAAAATTGGTTGAAACAGCTCAAAACTATCTGAAAACAAATGACTTTGATGAAATTTGGTGTGTGTTCGATATGGATATAAAAGCGGACGAAGAACGTTGTATTCCGGATTTCGACAATGCCGTAAAAAAAGCAAAAGAACTCGGAATGAAAGTCGCATATTCCAACGATGCTTTTGAATTATGGTTTTATTTGCACTATTTTTATACCGATACCGAAAATCACCGAACTTTTTATTACGAAAAACTTAGCCAAATCTGGGGTTTGAACTACGAAAAAGAAGGCAAAAAGCGAAAATTCTGTTCAGAACTTTACCAAAAACTGCAAAACGACCCAAAAGCAAGCCAGACCCAAGCTCTGACTCGGGCACGAAAATTATATATTGAACGAAAAGATTTGGAATATCATAAACAAAATCCGGTAACAACGGTTTTTGAGTTGGTCGAATTGCTGAATGAAAACA
>DYOJ01000269.1:2076-4350 GCA_020720705.1 Acetofilamentum sp. | reverse complement strand
GTTTGCCCAATAATAGATGCCCCATTCCGCAAAATTCCATTTTGTGTCGTAAGGGTTTATTTCATAGTCAATATACACTAAATCTGCGTTTTGCAACACAAAATTTGTCGGAAAATAATCAATATTTATAGAATGTTTTTCGGCTTCGTAAGACATTTTGAAGAGTTGTTCAAGCATCGCATCGGTCAATTTCATCTCGGCAATTAGTTCGGCGGCAGTTTTGCCGGCAATATATTCTTTGACTAAATAGTTTTGAGCGGTGTTGTAATCAACGAGTTGCGGTATGCGTATTTGCATCGCTTTTAGTTTTTGATAAGCTTCAAGCTCCGCCGTTAATTTGTCCGATTTGAATTCATAAAAAGAGCATGCTTCGTTGTGCATTTGTTTCAGAACCAAAGATTCATGCTCGTGTTCAATCAGGTAGGAATAGCCGGACTTACCTTTTCCTAATAATCTTTTGATTATGAATGATTTATTGTTTACTGAAATTGTTTGTCCAATCATATTTTTAACGTGAGTTCGATATAATGTAAACGGTAATTGTTTGGAAATGAGGATATTGCAAATTTGCAAGCTGTAGGTTATTCGTTAATTTGTTTAATTGTATATAAAAAGTCTGAAAACCGGACTATTAAGCTGAACTATAAACGATTAAACAAAGAACAAAAATGACTCTTAAATACTGAAAATAAACTACTTATGATATAATCTTATTTCGAACTCAGGTTTTTAGTAAAAGTTACCCCACGCTTTTGTGCCTTAGTTCGCAACGTTTTGCGTCGTGTATCAGTTGCATCTTTTGTAAATATTCGGATGTTTTTGCTTAGATGCAGTGTTGCAAAACAAATAAAAAATATTGACCTATCTGAAAATTTCGTAACAACCCGGTTGGGAATACTGTAGCAGGTGCCTTAAAGTCAGACAGGCTAATAAATTCATTTTTTTCGCCTGCTGAGAGCCTGTGCATTTGTTCACAATTTGTCAATTTCGTCATTCGTCAAGCCGGTGCTTGTTGCTATTATTTCTGTTTTCATTCCGAACTGTTTCATCTGCCGCGCAGTTTCGATGAGTTTGAGGTTTGCTTCTTTTTCACGCTGTTTTGCCTTTTCTTTTTCGGCTTCGAGTGCGGCGTTTTCGGCTTCAAGGGCTGCTTTTTCGTTTTCAAGTTGTAAGTTACGGAGTTTCAATTCCTCAAGTGCGGCTTTTTCAACTCGAATGGCATCCCAATAACGGTCGTAGTAACGCAACTCTTCTTCGGTAAACGCTTGGGAAGATAAACATTCGAGAGCTTCGCGTATGTCGGCGTTGTCGGTTAAATCGGAAGGTAGGGTGGTGGTGTTTTCATCAATTTCTGTCAGGAAACGCAACCACAGGGTTTGCAGTTTGCGGTCGGTAAAGTTTTTTGCCTTGAACTTAGGTAACTCAATGAATATCAACTCTAAACCTTCTATCCGTTCTTGACTTTGTTGGGTATGAACGTGGCGGTAATGGTGGTAAAACATATCAGTAAACTCAGCGGAGGTGTGAAAAATATCGTCCACCAAACTTAAGCCGTACACAGGTTTGAGGTCGCGATATTTGCCTGCCGGTTTGAGTTGGCGCACATACGCCTTGCCGGTGTTGAACAGCATGCGTTGTTTGAATGCGCTTGTCCAATACATTTGCATTTCAACAATGAAATATCTCCCAAAATTGTCGGTGCAATGCACATCTACAATGGAGCGTTTCATGCCGGGCAATTCGGGTATAAGCTCGGGTTCGAGGTATTCAACATGTTCTATCTGATGCCCTTCGTCCAATGGCAACATGCTGTTTAAGAAACTTTTAATCAGATGCGGGCGTTCGCCGAATATTTTTCGGAAAGTCAAATCATTTTTCGGGTCGAGATATTTGATGCCGCGAGTTTGCATGGAACTTTTTTGTTGCAAATATACGTTTATTTTAGATATGAGATATCTGACCTTAGATTTTAAAATATCAGAAATTTGAACTGTCTAAGGTAAATTTGAGAGTTTAGATTCTTGAAAGAATTCAAACTCTCAAATTCAAACCTTGAGTGGTATAGTTTGCTGCTATGAATGTCCGCCGACAACAATTTTCATGACTTTGAGGTTCAACATAAAGAACCGAACGATTTGTCGTAATATGCAGGTGCGTAAAAATTTTACGGCTAAGGTCGGTTCAGTTCCAAACGAAAATTCACTGTAAGGAACTGTTTTTTCAATACTTTTTGGCATGATATTTTATTTTATAAATGATTAAACTTAATATTTT
>DYOJ01000269.1:0-1976 GCA_020720705.1 Acetofilamentum sp. | reverse complement strand
CAATCAGACAATATTATTCCGGAATAAGACTCCATCCGAATTTTGCCTTTGCTTTATAAATAAACATATAGTGTAAAAATAATTTCATCCAATGTCCTGCAAGGCCTACTTCACCTACGGTGTATTTGATGTCGCGACCCCATTTTGGGAATCTGTCCCAATCCGGAACAATGGGGTAAACCGTCATCACGGCAGCCTGTCCTTTTCGGATACCGTATCCGGCAGATACCATACATGCAGCACCCATGCGCGCCATTGACGCTCTGTGTATGTGGTCTTTGCTGCCTGTTTTAATGCGATGAGCAACATTTTCGGCAACAATTTTTCCGATAACACCCGAAGGCATCCCTGTACGCGGCGGAGTGGGAGTGATACTCAATCCGTTTGGATTTGTATGCGGTTTAGAAATCGGATGCGGAGGCGCAAATGCAATACCGGCAGCATACACGTTATCATACATCGGGCTTTGATAGGTTGAGGGCCAATCGTTGGCACTCCATTCTTCATAAGGTTTTGGGGTATAGTCGGCATCTACTTTCATCATCCCGTTTGGGACAAATATTTTTGCGGATATATCTTCGCCTTTCTTGTCAAAGGCTTTCATTCCGGCTCCGGCAAATGCGGGTATAAGCATTGCAAAATCAAATGCTTTTGTTAGTTTGTTGCCTTCTAAATCTTCGTAATGACAAATGCCTTGCTCCACTTTGGTTACGCCGGCGCGTTTAATCCAACGGATTCCGTATTCTTTTAAAATGGACTCGGTAAAAATTTTTGTCGGCGTAACATAGCCGTTTCGTTTTACATAAGCTCCGCCCATACCAAAATCGCCCATCTCGTATTCGTTTGATATCCACCATATTTCTGCTTTATCGTTGAGTTTTCGCTTGTCTATTTCAAAGGCAATATTTAGGGCATATTCAAAAGCGGCACCTTGGCAGGTTGCCATCGGATGTCCGGTTCCGATAAGGAATGTTTGTTTTTCGCCTTTTTCCATTTTGTCCAAAGATACTTGGAGGTTTTCCCACGCGTGGGCTGCATGGTCATAAGTACATACCGAGTTTGAAAACTTATCGGGACCCAAGCCTTCGGTAGCGGCAAAATTTAATTTAGGTCCTGTGGCATTTATAAGATAGTCATATTCAACATTCTCAATCTTGCCTGCGTTTTCTTTGTCCACATATTCAACTTTCACAAAAGGACTTGATGTTTGAGAATCGCCCTCGGGGTGAACAGATAGTGCTTTGGCTTGCTTTTGAATAATTCCGAGTTTTTTATAAACCGGAGCAAGTTTAAAGATGACTTGTTCGGGTTTCATTAAGCCTACGCCGACCCAAATGTTCGACGGTACCCATTGATAGTTACTGTTCGGACTTACAACGATGACCTCGTGTGCCTTTCCGAGTTTTTTTTTCGCAACCATTGCGGCGGTATGTCCGGAAATGCCGGCTCCCAATACAACTACTTTTGCCATTTTTTGTGATTTATAATGATTTGAATTTAATTTTGCAGTTTACAATGTTCAGAACACAAAACTACGAAAAAAAGATTTTAATATCCAAAAAATATCTAAAATAATTCTGCTTGTATCAGATTTATATTAGATTTAAGACATCAGATTACAGACAACAGACTCTAAAATATTGTAAATCTATATTTTAGAAGTTATACCAAAAGTAAAAATAGAATAGTTCAATAAGGTTTATAGGGTTTTTTGAATATTATTTTCTACTAAGGTTTTATTGAATTATCATAATTTTCAGAAATACAATGTATTATATGAATTTTAAACCTTAGTAGAAGTATCAGAATATGATTATTTTAACCTTATTACGGCAACATTAAAGCACTTAGAATTAAACTATTTTGAAAATCAAATTGGTATTAATTGTGTAAAATTAATTTTTCGGTTTAATATAAGAAAAAAAAGAACCTTGCCTTAATGACAGGGTTCTTTTTTGGTAATTTATTTGATAATA
>DYOJ01000268.1 GCA_020720705.1 Acetofilamentum sp. | reverse complement strand
AAAATATAATGCCGAATACCTTTGTAAGTGTTTGGAACTGAGAATGTATCGTAAGAAACTACGAATTTTGGGAAGTTGTCTTTGATTTTCAATAAATTTCCGAATTCCAGTTGGATGGTTTCCTCGTTTTTGAGCAAATACGCCACCTGAAAATAGTTGCGTTCGCCGTTTTTCTCCGCCACAAAATCAATTTCCAAATCGTTCAGTTTCCCTACAAAAACCTTGAATCCGTTGAAAACCAAATGATTGTAAACCGCGTTTTCGATAATTTTTTGAATCTCCGAAGGATTGAAGCCCACAATGGTATTGCGAATCCCTAAATCTTCAAAAAAATATTTATCGCCCGATTCAAATATTTTTTTTCCGTGAATATCAAGCCGTTGCACCTTTTGAATCGTGAACGCATTTTCCAAATATTCGATGTAATTGATGATGGTTTGCGTTGTTTTTTGGATATTTATTGATTTCAAATACTTGTTGATGTTGTTTGCCGACATGATACTCCCCACATTATCAGCCACATAGCGAATAATATTTTGCAAGAAACCAATATCACGAATTTCATAACGCGACACCACATCGCGAAACAAAATGGTGTTAAAAATATTTTGCAGATACTCTGTTTTTGTTTCGCTATCGTTCTGCAAATTAACGAGATAGGGCATTCCGCCGAAGCGCAGAAACGTGTTTAGGCTTTCGTTGTCGGACTTCAATCCGTAAAATTCCAAAAACTCAGGAAACGAGAACGCGTGCACACGAACCTCTATCTGCCTGCCGCTCAGGTAAGTAGCGAGTTCGCCGGAAAGTATTTTGGCGTTACTGCTGGTGCAATAAATGTCAAAATTCGGCTCGGAAACCAAGCTGCGCAACACTTTTTCAAAACCTTTCACGTCTTGAATTTCATCAATGAACAAGTAATTCATTTCCGGCTTGGTGTGCGCGGCAATGTAGGATGCCAAATGCGTAAAGTTCTGAATATGTGCATATTCCAGCTTTTCGAGGTTGATGTAGATGATATTCGCATCGGGATGGTCTTCTAAAATTTCATCCCGAATCTGCATCATCAAATAGCTTTTCCCGACACGGCGTTGCCCCGTCAAAACCTTGATGAGTTGTTTGTTGTAAAACGGTCGTATTTTTCGGAGATAGACTTCGCGTTTGAACATTATTTTTTTTTGCAAAGTTGACTTTTTTTATCTTATAAAGAAAGGAATTCAAAAATAAATGTATTTATTTTTTATAGAATATATTTATGTAATTTTTTTAAATTTATTTTTTATAAAAAGTATAAATCAGATACATCGTTATCAATATTTACAATACCTCGTTAAATTTTGTGTAAGACATTGATTTATTAAAAATTAGACACCAAAATTTCTCGTATTTGAAAAATGTTGTAACTAATTGGAATTGAGTAATTTGAGCCTAATATCTAACGGGGTATTCCTGTAAAAACAGTGGAAATTCTATTGATACTAATAAGGAAGACTTTGACTACTTTATGATACATGAATGACTATTGAATCACATAACATTGAGTCCACTCCGATAAGCCGCTTAGCGGTAATTTTAAGAAAAACTCATTATTGATAATCAGATACTTATAAAACCGCTTAGCGGCTAAAAACACTTTTCGGAGTAGTCTCAACATTCGATTTAAATAATGACCATAGATTTTCTAATATAAACCAAAACCTCTAAGCAGTTCAAAACTGCTTAGAGGCTAATAATCAGTAACTTTTCAAATTTTAATAACTTTGGGAAAGTTAAGTATCTCAAATAAAAAGTATGGTCTTAATTTAAGTTTTTAACAATTTCTTCCGTGTCTTGTGCTATAACAAGTTCTTCGTCGGTCGGAATCACTAAAACACGTACACGAGCATCGGCTTTGCTGATGTCTGTTTCTTTTCCTCTTACATTATTATTCGAATCATCCAAAGAAATTCCCAAAAATTCAAGTTCTTCGCAAATTAGTTTTCGCATTGAAACGGAATTTTCTCCGATTCCGCCTGTAAAAATCAAGACATCTAACCCGCCCATAGCAGCAGCATAGGAGCCGATGTATTTTTTTACACGGTAGGCATACATGTCCAAACCTAATTTTGCTCGTTCGTGACCTTCGTTTGCTGCGGTTTCGATTTCACGCATATCGGAAGAGATGCCGGTGATGCCCAGCATGCCGCTAAACTTATTCACTAAGGTCGAAATCGTATCTCCCGAAATTTCTTCTTTATTCATAATGTAATTTACCGCGCCTATGTCCAAATCGCCGGTACGAGTGCCCATGATTAAACCTTCGACGGGTGTAAAACCCATTGAAGTATCAACGGATACGCCGTTCTTTATTGCCGCAACAGAGGCTCCGTTCCCGAGATGGCAGGAGATGATTTTTTTATCAATAGGGTTGATATTCAACATTTCGCATGCACGAGAGAAAACATACCTATGACTTGTTCCGTGAAAACCGTAGCGTCTTATTTTGTATTTTTTATACAAGGCATAAGGAATTCCGTACATGTATGATTTTTTTGGCATGGTTTGATGAAATGCCGTATCGAACACGGCAACTTGCGGAACACCGGGTAACAGTGTATTCATTGCATAAATGCCTTTGAGATTTGCAGGGTTGTGTAACGGAGCAAGTTCGGTCATTTTCTCCAATGTTTTTATAACCTCGTCGTTGATATACACACTGCCGCAAAATTCCTCGCCGCCGTGTACAACTCTGTGTCCGACTGCGTTTATTTGGTTTATTGAGGTCAGGACGCCGTGTTTTTCACTAACCAACATTCCGAGTATGTATTCAATCCCGATTTTATGGTCTAATATTTCACCTACAAGTTTTACGACTTCGCCGTTTTGTTTTTCTACCTTGAGAAATGAGCCTTTCATTCCGACTTTTTCAACAATACCTTTGGATAGTACAATGTGATTGGTAATGTCGAATAATTCGTATTTAATAGAAGAGCTTCCGCTATTGAGAACTAATATGTTCATGATTTTTGTTTGTTTTTTTACATTAATAAATTTGTATTTCAGCGCTTCGGACAGCCCGGTTGCGAAGTTTGGTCGCCTATTTTTCTGCCCAATTCATCGTATTTATAAAATCCTTCGCAGGTTTTAACGCCGAGGTGTTTCCCGCGCACAAGTTTTCGCAAAATCGGAGCGGGTTTATATTTCATGTCTCCAAATTCGTTGTAAAGGTCATCCATCCAACGCACAACACGGTCGAGTCCGATTTTGTCAGCCATTTCAAAAGGTCCGTAGGGTAAGCCGAGTCCTTTTTTTGTAATTTCATCTATCTCTTCTTTTGGAGAAACGCCTTCCATAAGCAGGTCGCAAGCTTCGCCTATGAGTGCCATACCTAAGCGAACGCTGACCAATCCGGGGGATTCTTCTACAGCAATCGGTTCTTTGTTGATAAGTGTGGTAAATCGCCTCACATTTTTACAAATATCCGGTGATGTGTATAGCGCTTTAACAACCTCTACTAAACTTGCATTTGCAAATGTTGTTGAAAAGTGTAACCCCAAACAACGTTCTCGGTGTCGCAATTCTGCTGCAAGTTCGGTTATGATTGCTGTCGAGGCATTTGTAGCGATAATACATTCGGCAGAAACGTGTTCTTCAATTTTCTTGAAGATTGCTTTGCGCATCACGGCACCGTTTTCATGTCTCGGGGTTAAGGTTGATTCAATTACGATGTCGCAATTTTTAAAATTGGTATAGTTTAAAGTGCCTTTTATGCGCGAAAGAACTAATTTCTTTTCGCTCACAGTCATCCCCCATCGGTTGATTTCCAGGTCTAAGGCTTCTTCTATTTCGTGTAATGCGTGGGCGATTTTCTCTTCCGTAAGTTCAAGAAAAATCACATCAATGCCGCGTTTGGCTACAGCCAGCACAATGCGTTGTCCTGTGGACCCGCATCCCACTATACCGACTTCGGAAAACTCAACTTTTGGGCGGTCTTTTTGGTTGAGCGCATAAGCTTCTATACGTTCTACAATTGGTTCTGACATATTATTATGTAATTTATATTTTGAAATTTGTAATTTGTATTATAAAGTATAGTCGTAATATAGTTATAATTTTGTAACAACAGAACGTTAATAAATTATGTAATATATTGATTTATTGTGAATTAGAATATAATATTTCTCAGATTGTAAGATTGATTGTAACGATTTTGAATTGATAAATGTGAGTCTAATATCTAATGTCTAAATTCTAAAATCTAACAAAATATTGTGTTTAATCACAGGTTCTATAGAAAACTCATAACTTGTTGAAATTCTATACGATATAGCGAAATTTCGTGCTGAATGTTTTTAGAAATTCTGTTGAAATTCAAT
>DYOJ01000267.1 GCA_020720705.1 Acetofilamentum sp. | reverse complement strand
ATTATATGTAAAGCAGTTTTGTTTTTTTGTCAAAAATAATTATTTTTCAAAATATATTGATAAATTTTCACAATTATATGCAAAACATAAGCAATATTGAGCCAAACATAGTCGGTTTTATACCAAAAATCAATTGATTTGATTTTTTCGATACCTTTTCAGAATAATTTTCAGCCTATAAAATGCGGATTTAGAGTTGATATTAGTATTTGATTATCAGTAATTTACAGATTAATAATACCCTCATTATCCTACTACTTTGTAATAATTGTTTGTGCAATGTTCTATTTTTCAACAATTTAACAATTTGAGTTTGTTTTATCCCTTAATCAGCCTTAAAAACAAAAGATTAAATATTTTAAAGAAAATGTAATGTAAAATGTAAAAAAAAATATTAACTTCGGAACGAATTTTGCCTATACACCATATAGAATCAAATACGCTCAGTTCGCAACCATGAAGGTATCCGCCATATCACTAAAAACAGTTTCAAAGTACAAAACACTTATTGTATTGATGCCGATATTGATAAGTTTTTTTGTATTTGCCGTGCCCGATAATGTGCTTCGGCTATTTACATCAAATCAGTCCGAAAAAAAATCTGTAAAAAATTTACCCGAAGGTAATTTGGTGCTCTCGGATTTCTATTTTCCCGATTATGCCCAATTACAAATATGGTCAATCGCGCAGGATACCGCCGGAACTATGCTGTTCGCAACACAGCGGGGTGTTTTGTTTTTCGACGGTTCGGAGCATAATTTTTTATCTGTTTCCGCAATCCCATACAAAATTTCGCGACATCCGCATACGGGCACAATCTATGCCGCTTGTGAGCAAGGTTTCGGAAAACTGATTGCAAACCAAGAGGGCAAATACAGCTATGTTGCCTTATCGGATACGACTAATAAATCGGCGTTCACTTCTATTTTTTTTACGAACGATAAGATTATTTTTGCAGGAGACGAACAAATTAGTGTTCTTGACAGCACAGAAAAAAATTTGGCAAACTACAATGCCGGGAAAGACATTTTCAACTCACATTTAGTTTATAAAAATCAAATTTTAGCAAAAATCGGCAATACATTTACGAATCCGAAAGCACCGTCCGATATTTTTCCGGAACTTGAAGCTGCTTTTGGTTCAGAGCAAATCAAAACATGTATTCAGCAAAAAGACCATCAAATTATTGTTACGGATAAAAGCAAACTCTTTAAAATCAAGGGAGACAGCATCAATCCGTTCGTTGTTGAATCGCAAGTGTATTTAACCGAAAGTGTTGTTACGGGAGCTGTCAGTTTAAATGATAACCAAATAGCAATCAGCACATTAAACGGCGGCGTTCTGGTGATTGACATCCAAACAGGCAAAACCTTGCATACCATAAATTATCGAACAGGACTTCTTGACGATGAGGTGTTTACAGTAGGCGCTGACCTCTCAGGCGGCTTGTGGATAGCCCATGCTTACGGTTTGAGCCGAGCCGATACCCAATTGCCTGCAAGAGATTTTACAGGCTATCCGGGTTTGGAAGGCAAAATTAATCATCTCGGAGTGTTCGACAGTGTTTTGTATGCTGCAACAGGCGAAGGTGTTTACTACCTTTCCGAAATAAACGACATTAATGAAATACAAGAACTTGTTGAACGAACCGAAAATAAGAAAAAAACTCAACCCGAAGAAAATCGTTCAACTCCCGAAACCATTAACCCTGTTGTTGTAACCCCCGAAACCGAAACAAAAACCGATGCGGTTGAAGAAAAAGAAGACAGCGGTTTATTAGACCGTTGGAAAAACAAATGGAAAAACCGAAAAAAAGATAAAAATAATGACAAAATCAACTACGACGATGACGACGACACCGATACGGAGGTAAAACCGGAAGTAAAACCGAAGACCGAACCAAAAACAGACATCAAACCGGAGACCAATGTTTCAGAAGTTACCGACCAAAACAAGCCGGCAAAAAAGACAGTGCGCAAAAAAAAATCGGACCCCAAAACAGAAGTCAGACGCGAATATGAATTACAGTCCGTAAAATTTGCGTTCAAAAAAGTTGAAAATCTGAACTCAAAAGCAGTTAAATTTTATGAAACCTCCATAGGTTTAACAGTTTCAACCAACAACGGGCTGTTTTTGATACTCGGTAACAAAGCCGAATTAATATCCGACAAAGCAGTAACCTCTGTTTTTGAAGGAAAAGAAAAAATTTATGCCTCCGCAACAGACGGCATCTATACGATTGAAAAACAAGCCAAAAAAACGATATTAAAACCAATGAACCTGCTCGAAGGCAAGGCGGTCTATTCTGTTTTGGAGCAAAACGGTAAACTTTGGCTTGGCGGCTTAAACACTGTTTACATGGTATCTACAGACGGGGCCGGCATGAAAACATACGCCCTAAAAACTGAATTTCCGGAAGCAGTACAGGTCTCGCACATTGACAATGTCCCGTATTTTTTCACCGGCGAAGCTGTTTTTGAATACAACCCTGCCGCCGGAAAAATAGAAAGAAGTCGCTTATTTGAAGGTAAATTATCTTTTGCCACCCGCATTAACTTTCCGAAAACAGGTGCCGTTATTTTAACTCAAGCCGGAATTATTCAAAACACTTATGGCTGCGAACCTTATCTTAACTATCTGAAATACTTGTATTTGTCAAAAAATATGTCGTCAGTTTTTTTCTCGGACAACAAAATTTGGGCTGTTTCAAAAAATAACCAAATTCTTAAAATTGACCCTAAAATATTGATAAAAAACACAACTTTTAACCTACGAATAACTCGAATGACCGTAGGCGAAACGGCACACTACAACATTGACAGCACCAAACAAATTCAATTGGACTACGACTACGGAAAACTATTCGTGAAACTATCGGCGCATGATTACACCTTACAAAACAATACCGAATTTTATTATGCCTTAGATTCCGAGCCGGGGTATAACCTCATAAACGGAAACACACTCACTTTGCCTGAGTTATCTTATGGCGAGCATCAAATCCGGTTTGTAGCTAAAAATAGTTTTAAAGAACAAAGCCGCCCGCTGATACTCAACGTTGATGTAAAATCGCCGTTTTGGCACTCCGCATTGTTTTGGATTTTTGTTTCAATATTGGGTATTGCGTTCGGAATAATTACGACAACCCTCATCGATCGTCGAAAAAATATTTTGATGCAACGCCGCAACGAAGAATTAGAAGCGGAAGTTCAACGAAGAACCCAAAAAATTCTGGAACAAAACGCAGAAATTCAAGCACAAAACGACGAAATTTTAGAACAAAACAGACTTATTGCCGACCAAAACGTAAAAATCAGTAAACAGAACGAAGAAATTACCGACAGTATTCGATACGCATCTCGAATACAACAGGCGGTATTACCTTCAACCGAAGTGTTGGCTAAATATCTGAGAGGACACTTTATATATTACAATCCTCGTGATATAGTTTCCGGCGATTTTTATTGGTACGACAAAATTGAAGACGAACTTTTTATTGCCGCTGCAGACTGCACCGGACACGGCGTTCCGGGCGGTTTCCTGAGCATGCTCGGAATGTCATTCCTCAACGAAATTGTTGTTTCCCAAGACCAAAGTACGGGCGAAGTCTTAGACAAATTACGTGCTAAAGTTATCAAATCGCTCAACCAAAGTCTGACCTCCGACGGCAAAGACGGTATGGATATTGCCTTAGTGAAAATAAATATCAAAACTCTGAAAATGCAATATTCCGGTGCAAATAATCTGATATTTCATATCCGAAACGGAATACTCGAACAAATTAAACCCGACCGTATGCCCGTTGGTTTCCACAGAAATCACGACAAAAATTTCAGCGTTACCGAGATTCAATTAGAGCGTAATGACCTAATTTATCTGTTTTCAGACGGTTATGTGGACCAATTCAGCGAGACAACCAGACGAAAATTCAGCAAAGCAAGACTGCAAGAGTTACTGCTCGAAATTCGCAACCTGAATTTAGACGACCAACGCGATATTGTAGAAGCAATGTTGGTGAAATGGAAAGGGCAATACATACAAATTGACGACATACTTCTGATTGGTTTAAAAGTCTGATATTCCGAACTATGCAAAATAAAAAGTCGCCTTCTCGAGCATTTGAAATCCTTTGGCTTGTAATTGCCCTGATGACGCTGTTTACCGGTGTGCACAAATCCGTTTTTCACGGTATCGGAGCAAGCTGGTATTTTTTCGGATTCACATTCCTCGCACTCGCTATGTATTTGATGCGAAAATCGTTACGAAAAAAATCCGAGAAAGAAAACTCGGAATAATGTACTGCTCCTCGTTCACTTGAGGCTGTGCATGACATTCGGCGGCGAGTCCTCCGTTCGG